>JABUTQ010000203.1 GCA_021443605.1 Bacteroidales bacterium
CACCCCTTCAACCTGAAGGGGTGTTATGATGTTTTATGTATCACCCGTCCATACGCCGTCAGGCAGATTCACGATGCCTATCTTGCGGCGGGAGCAGACATCATAGAGACAAACTCTTTTAATGCCAACTCCCTGTCACTCACTGAATATGGGCTGCAAGACAAAGTGTATGACATTGCCCGGGCCGCAGCATCAGTTGCCCGTGCCGCCGCTGATGCCGCCTCCACTCCGGATAAGCCGCGTTTCGTGGCTGGTTCAATGGGGCCTACAAAATTCACCGCATCCATATCATCCGACGTCGATTCTCCGGCGGCTCGTGACGTCACTTTCGACACCCTCGAAGAGGCTTATCACACTCAGGCTTCCGGACTTATTGATGGCGGAGCCGATATCCTCTTGATAGAAACGGTTTTTGACACGCTCAATGCCAAGGCGGCTCTTCACGCAATAGAGCGTCTCCGCAAAGAGTGCGGCAAAGAGATTCCCGTGATGGTTTCGGTTACCATTTCAGATGCTTCTGCAAGGACGCTTTCGGGGCAGACGATAGATGCGTTTTATACCTCAATTGCCCATTCGGAACTTCTTTCTGTGGGAATGAACTGCTCTTTGGGAGCACACCAGATGTATCCGTTCGTAAAGAGGCTTGCCGAGTGCGCCCCTGTGCGAATCAGTGTCCATCCTAATGCCGGCCTTCCGAATCTTCTTGGAGAATATGACCAAAGCGCAGAACAGTTTGCTTCCGAGATGGAGCAGTATCTGAAAAACGGGTTGGTGAACATCGTTGGAGGATGCTGCGGCACCACTCCCGATTTCATCAAGGCTCTTGCGGAGATTACTCCTAAATTTGCTCCTCGTGAAATTCCTGAAAAACAGCATATTACCACTTTATCGGGGCTTGAATCACTCAAGGTGGTTGCCGAGTCTAATTTTGTGAACATCGGCGAGCGGACAAATGTCGCCGGCTCAGCAAAGTTTGCCCGTCTGATTCGTGAGAATAATTTCGAAGAGGCCCTTTCCGTTGCCCGTGCCCAGGTAGATTCCGGCGCGCAGGCGGTGGACGTATGTATGGACGACGGCCTCATAGACGGCGTCTATGCTATGACTCAGTTCCTCAATATGATGGCATCCGATCCCGAGATTGCCCGCGTCCCCGTGATGATAGATTCATCCGACTGGAAGGTGCTCGAAGCGGGGCTCAAATGCACTCAAGGCAAATCGATTGTCAATTCCATTTCGCTCAAGGAAGGGGAGAAGGTCTTTTTGGAGAGGGCTGCCGCAATCCACAGTTATGGTGCTGCCGCCGTGGTGATGCTCTTCGACGAAAAAGGGCAGGCCACCACTTACGAGAGGAAGATAGAAGTAGCCGGTCGTTGTTATAAGCTCTTGACTGATAATGGATTCCCTCCTGAGGATATTATCTTCGATCCGAATATTCTTGCCGTTGCCACAGGTATGAGCGAGCACGACGGCTATGCTAAGGCCTATATCGATGCTGCCGCCTGGATTAAGGCAAACTGCCCATACGCAAAGATTTCCGGAGGTGTCTCAAACCTGTCGTTCTCATTCAGGGGAAACAATACGGTCAGAGAGGCGATGCACTCGGTGTTCCTCTATCACGCCGGCAAGGCCGGAATGGATATGGGAATTGTCAATCCACAGATGCTTAAAATATATACCGACATCGACCCCGTCCTTTTGGAGAAAGTGGAGGATGTGATTCTTTGCCGGAAACCGGATGCTGCAACATCCTTAATAGAATATGCCGAAGTGCTTAAAAACCAGGGTGCTGCGGTGAATGAAACCGCTGCAGTGGAGTGGCTCTCTTGGCCTGTGGCAGACAGGATTAAATATGCGATGGTAAAGGGAATTGCTGACAATATCGAGGCTGATTCCATAGAGGCATATCATCTCGAAGGGAGTGCCATCAAAGTGATTGACAATATCTTGATGCCGGCAATGGAAACAGTTGGGCAATTGTTCTCCGAAGGGAAGATGTTCCTACCCCAGGTAGTCAAGACTGCGCGTGTGATGAAAAAGGCTGTGGCAGCCGTCACTCCATTCCTCGAGACCTCTTCACAAGAAGGGAAATTTGGCGCCAAGATATTGATTGCCACAGTAAAAGGGGATGTTCACGATATTGGTAAAAATATCGTGGGAGTGGTACTCGCCTGCAACGGATACGATGTTATCGATCTCGGTGTGATGGTCGAACCTGAACTAATCGTCAAGAAAGCCCTCGAGATCAATCCTGATATAATCGGATTGAGCGGTCTTATAACCCCATCCCTGAATGAAATGGCTAAAGTGTGCGAGGCATTGGAAGATGCAGGAGTAAATATCCCCGTTATTGTCGGCGGTGCCACCACTTCTGATGTCCACACAGCGTTGAAGATTGCCCCTTCATACAGCGGGGCGGTAATCAGGGGGGCAAATGCAAGCGACAGCGCCCGCATCGTGGCATCAATCATTTCGCCGGCAAGAGATAAATA
>JABUTQ010000130.1 GCA_021443605.1 Bacteroidales bacterium
AGTGTTGAAGTCTATCTGAATGGGAAATATCAAGGCGTATATAATCTCTGCGAGCACAAGAAAATCTCTAAAGAGAGGGTTAATATCGATATAGTAGGGGAGAATGACAATGAAGGTGAGGCAGTTACGGGGGGATATTATCTCGAAATGGAAGAATCTCAGGATGAGACGACCTGCTGGTGGACGGCAATGAACGTCCCGATGATGTTCAATACTCCGGAGGTCCCGACACCCGCCCAGTACAACTATATGACCGGGTATATCGACGATTTTGAAAAAGCCCTGTGCAGCAACGATTTTGCAGATCCTCAAAAAGGATATGCCGCATATATCGATGTGGCTTCGTTCATAAATTATTATATCGTTCAGGAACTTACGAAGAACGTTGACGGCAATCTCCGCAAGAGTTCTTTCATCACCAAGGAGCGGGGCAAGAAGATGGAGATGTATCATCTTTGGGATTTTGACCTCACCCTCGGCAATTGCGGCTATTTCCCGTGGAAAGTGGGCAACGGTCCCGAGAATTTCTGGATAAAGAATTATTCATCCAAGAGCATCTATGGTGACGGATGGTTTTTTAGAATGTTCAAAGATCCCGCTTTTGTAGATGCTCTCCAAAAGCGCTGGAATGCCCTTTTGCCTGAATTAAAACAAGTTACGGCATTCATAGAAGAGCAGGCATTGATACTTGACAAAGCTCAGCGGAGAAATTTCGACCTTTGGGGAATAAAGACGGTAGATCCGGAGATGGCTTGGATCAAATATACTCCCAAAGGGTCGTATTCGGCAGAAATAAAGTTTCTTAAAGAATTTTACACGTCTCGTCTTGAATGGCTGGACAAAGAGATAAATAAATTGTAATTGATATGAAAAGATTATTCAAATATCTTATTATAAGCATTTTAGCTTTTGGTTGGTCGTGCAGCTGCGATAATAACAAACCGGTTGATCCCACTCCGGATCCGGAGCCGATTAGTGGTGAAGTTGCAACTCTCTACACCACCGCTGCAGATGGCTCTAAAGTGTTTGTCAAGAGCACTTCCGAGTTGGTTGACGCATCTTCGGCTTCAGGAAACGTAGTCAAGATTACAGACGAGAAGTTCCAGACAATTGACGGATTCGGAGCTGCAATGACATGGGCAAGTTGTTACAATCTCCTGACGATGTCTGCCGAAAACAGGGAATCTTTCCTTCGTGAATTATTTGATGTCGAGAACGGATTGGGAATCAGCCTTGTGCGTGTCTCGATGGGGGCTTCCGATTTCAATTACGAGGAATATACCTGGTGCGACCAGCCGGGAATGGAGAATTTTGAGGTTGATCCGCGTGACAAGGATGTCGTGTTTCCCGTCCTCAAGGAGATGTATAAGATAAATCCCAAAGTGCGTATCATTGCCTCTCCGTGGAGCTGCCCCATTTGGATGAAACGGCGCTCGGTCAATGACGATTCAGACTTCTTGAGTTGGACAAGCGGATCTCTGAAACCATCTTGTTATCAGGATTATGCAGAATATTTCGTAAGATGGATCAAGGCGATGGAAAACGAAGGGTTCAACATATATGCAGTCACTGTGCAGAACGAGCCGCTCAACCACGGCAACTCCATGTCACTGTATATGACTTGGCAGGAACAGCGCGATTTCATCAAAACCGCACTCGGACCGGCATTTGAAAAGGCTGGGCTCAAGACGAAGATTCTGGTCTTTGACCATAACTACAATTACGACAATGCTTCCGGCCAGAAGAATTATCCTCTCAATATCTATAAAGATCCGGATGCTTCAAAATATGTTGCAGGCTCGGCTTGGCACAATTACGGCGGCAACGTTTCCGAACTGGACAATATCGTTGCAAATGCTCCTGACAAAGATATTTACTTCACTGAGGCGAGTATCGGCACTTGGAACTACAACTTCTCAAGTTGTCTTATAAACGATTTCAGAGATATTTTTATGGGGACTCTGTCGCGTGGTGGAAAGGGTGTCACTCTCTGGAATATGGTGCTCGATGAAAACAAGGGGCCGTACAGTCCCAAGGACGGCAGCTGCAAGACCTGCTATGGCGCAGTCACTTTGATGACCTCCACCCGCACGATAGGTCAGAGGATGACTCACTACTATAATATCGCCCACGCCTCTAAGGTGATAAGACAGGATGCCGTGCGCGTTGGCACCACCGGCTATTCGAAGAGCGGAATCTCGTATCAGGTGTTCAAGAATCCCGACGGTACATACGGGGCCATTGTCCTCAACGAGACCGGCGACTCCCAGCCGATTTCTTTTGCCGGCTCCCGCAAATCCGTCAAATGCACCCTTCCCGCCCGCTCAATCGTATCCGTAATTTGGAAAGAGTAAAAGTTTTTTTGCTGATTTGCAAAAGTTAACTATCTTTGCGTCCGCAAAAAGCCACTGAGATATGGTGTAATGGTAGCACTACAGATTCTGGCTCTGTCAGTGAGGGTTCGAGTC
>JABUTQ010000428.1 GCA_021443605.1 Bacteroidales bacterium
AAAATTATTGAGCATTGAAAGTACTGATGTTATAGAATATCTGCCTATTCCCACCATATATGATATTACTTGACAATTCAGCCCAACTACTGTCATATATAGGGTATAAGTCGTTATTACCCTCTCCATCGTATCCCCAATTCATCCTAAAACTATTTTCCACAGTCGTTGATTGCACTTCTTGTTCCCTCCCATTGACATATCCGGGACAAATATAATCCATTTCTTCGGCTGTATAGATATTCCATATCGGATATCCATTGTAATAGCCATTCAATGAGGATGGATTGTCAACATAATAATAGCCATAAGTAACTGAAGAGTTAGTGATTGCATGTCTATACCCATCAATTACCCAAGTGTGCCCACTCGAATAATCAGTATAAACATCAGCACTGATAATTACCGGCTTCGCTCTAAGAAGATTATTTACTACAGTATCAGGATTATATGGGCCGGAATTAGCAGAAATGCCACAATCAAATAAACGTGATAACGTAGGTACTGTTCCACTTGCTTCATAAGCATACTGCATTTGAACTTTTTTTCCAATGGTAGCCATTAAATCGGCTACATAGACACTATTGCCATTGTTTTCGGATTTTTTCTTTTTCATACTGCTCCACCGGGTAGAATATGAATTATAGTCGCTCAACCCTATGTATTGATATGCAGTAGCCGTATTTGTAAAAAGAGGCGCGGTAACCGATTCATACAGACCGGTTGGCAAGTTATATGCACCATTGTAATAGTATAGAACCTGACCTATTGCCACTGCAACACAACCGGTCGGACAATGGGTATAGTTAGGTATAAAACCTATAAAATTTGTGTCATAATATGGCGTTTTCTCAAACCAAGGATCACATTGTCCCCACTCTGTGTTCATCAAATGCGGAATATCGCAAATAACGTTCACATTGTGGTAAGTATTCAGCACCACCTGCACCCAATGAGCCTCATCGCTGTATGGTTCATTCTCCGACTTTGTCGCTGGTTTGCGAGGTTTATTCTTCCAACTTTGATGAACTATCTCTTTACACATCCGCAGTTGTTTCATAGTTGCAGTCTCTTCTGGTTCTTTTTTAGATGCTTTCATTCCCATCAAAATCTCGACAGATAGATTTATCCAGTCTTTTTGGGGACTGCCCTCCGGTATGTCCAGGTTACACTTTCCATATTCTGCGCAAGCAATAATCGGCATCGTTCGTATATCAGCAGACATTGCCTTCCATCCCTTCTCAAAATTGAAGATATAAAATAGAGTGTCTCCTTTATTTACATACGGGATAGTTTCCATTATCTTGTCTTGGGGATAGAACAACTTCAAATAGTACTCCACCACCTCTTGATCAAGATGATATGCATCCTCCACTCGTTCTGATTTCTCTTCCGTTAAATTCTCATAAAAGGCCTTAGTCTCCACTTCAGACCATTCTTCAAAGGATGATATAACTTCCGATTGGCATCCTGCAAGCAGAGCTATGCATAAAATACAAATAAACTGGTTGTTCATATACTCGACTATAAAAGTTCCTTCAAAATTAAAGAACAATATTGATTTTTGCAAAAAAAACGGAAATTTATCTAAAATTCTGATGATTAGATAGATGCCTTAACGAGTATCCTAATTCTGGGCCTCTTCAGACACCATTTGGATTTTCTCTTTGCACATATTCTTTTCGCATACAAAGACGCGGCCGGGGTATTTTTTTATAATGTGGGTATTGTGCGTTACCATCACTATTGCGGTATCTTTGCCGAGCTCTCGAAGGAGTTTCATTATGTCTGCAGCAGTTTCATTGTCCAGATTGCCTGTCGGCTCGTCTGCCAGAATCACTTTAGGTGAATTTAGAAGTGCGCGCGCTATAGCCACACGCTGCTGCTCTCCACCCGAGAGTTGATGCGGCATTTTGTGAGATTTGGATGTAAGCCCCACCATATCAAGCACTTCGTCGATTCTTTCCTCTATTTTTTGTTTCTCTTTCCAGCCGGTAGCTTTCAGTACGAAAGAAAGATTATCGTGAACATTGCGGTCCATCAGAAGTTGGAAATCCTGAAAAATCACCCCTATTTCGCGACGGAGGAAAGGTATCTGTTTACGCTTGATGTTGTTCAAGTCGTATCCGCAGATGGTCGCCTTTCCGGTAGTAATGCCGTTTTCTGCAATCATTGTCCGTATTATGGATGTCTTGCCAGTCCCAACTTTACCTGTGATGTATATGAAATCTCCCTTAGAAGCGGTAAGGGAGAACTCCTCTATCACAAGCGAATCGGAGTTGTTGATGTCCACATTTTCAAATACTATAACGGGATTTTCGTTTTCCATGACTTTTTTTCTTTGAATTGCAAAGTTGGTGAATTTTACAAACTTAGAAGCTGTTTAAAATTAATTACAAAAATTCTTTATATTTGTTTTTGGCATCTTTGCATTATTTGTTCAGTCATATAGCCCCAGCTATACTCC
>JABUTQ010000373.1 GCA_021443605.1 Bacteroidales bacterium
TTTGATGTCCTTGGTGTGGCAGTCAGGGACAAAAGGAAAAATACCGCAGAGGCAATGTCACGTCTTGGCATTACTTGGCCTATGATTTATGATGCCTCAAACCAACTTGAAATATACGGCATTGAGGGGATTCCGCATCTTATCCTTTTTGCACCGGACGGTACAATCCTGGAGCGTGGCCTCAGGGGAGAAAAAATAGCGGCCGCCATTGAAAAATACATAAAGTGAGTCTGACTTTCAGGTTATAATATTTTGGTTAATTGGAGAAGCCATTTCGTTGTGATAGCGAAGTGGCTTTTTTTCGGGTGAAATGATTACCTTTGCGCCGCGATGGCAAACAACAACGATATAATAAAAGACTTTACCTCCGCCGAGTATTCGCACGGATTTGTCACCGATATCGACCAGGAGTTTCTCCCAAAGGGAATCAATGAGGATATCGTAAGGGCAATCTCCGCAAAAAAGGAGGAGCCGGAGTGGCTGTTGGAGTTCAGGCTCAAGGCATTGCGGCAGTGGCAGAAGATGAGCGTCCCCAAGTGGGCGCATCTCGACATTCCCGAAATAGACTTTCAGGACGTCATCTATTTTGCCGCCCCGAAGGCTAAGCCCACCTCCACGGAGATAGACCCCGAGCTTGCCAAGACTTTCGACAAACTGGGGATTCCCCTTCACGAGCGCGATGTCCTTGCCGGAGTTGCGGTGGATGCCGTATTCGACTCAGTATCAGTAAAAACCACATTCAGGGAGACATTATCGGAGAAAGGCATAATTTTCTGCTCGTTTTCAGAAGCGGTGAAGGAACATCCCGATTTGGTGAAGAAATATCTTGCAAGTGTGGTGCCCATCGGCGACAATTTCTATTCCGCCCTCAATTCGGCTGTCTTCAGCGACGGCTCTTTCTGCTATATCCCCAAGGGGGTGCGCTGCCCGATGGAGCTATCGAGCTATTTCCGCATCAACGCAAGGGGCACGGGACAGTTCGAGAGGACACTCATCGTGGCCGAAGAGGGGTCGTATCTCAGTTATATGGAGGGGTGTACGGCCCCGCAAAGGGATGAGAATCAGCTGCATGCGGCAGTAGTGGAGATTGTGGTGGAGAAGGATGCCGAAGTGAAATACTCAACTGTCCAGAACTGGTATCCCGGAGATGCGCAGGGACGTGGTGGAATCTATAATTTCGTGACAAAGAGGGGGATATGCAAAGGGGAAAACAGCCGCCTCTACTGGACACAGGTGGAGACCGGTTCTGCAATAACTTGGAAGTATCCGAGCACTATCCTCAAAGGGAACAACTCTGTATCAGAGTTTTACTCGGTGGCTGTCACCAATAATATGCAGCAGGCCGACACCGGCACAAAGATGATTCATATCGGGAAAAACACCACCAGCCGGATAGTAAGCAAAGGCATCTCAGCAGGGAAGAGCCAGAACAGCTACCGCGGAATGGTGAAGGTGCTGAAAAACGCCACCGGCTCCCGCAACCATTCGCAGTGCGATTCCCTGCTGATTGGAGACCGCTGCGGCGCCCATACCTTCCCCGTTATCGAGTGCGCGAACACGTCATCGGTATTGGAGCACGAGGCCACCACCTCCAAAATCAGCGAAGACCAGCTCTTCTACTGCCGCCAGCGTGGAATCAGCGAGGAGGATGCAGTGGGGCTCATCGTAAACGGATATGCAAAAGAAGTAATCAACAAACTCCCGATGGAATTTGCGGTAGAAGCTACAAAACTCCTTCAAGTTTCATTGGAAGGCTCTGTGGGATAATACATTACGAATATGGATTTTCTAAATAATACTGTTCTTTTTACCCTCGGTAACGCCAATATAATGCTGATAGACATCGTTACCTCCGTGTTTGGTCTTGCGTGCGTGTTTATGGCGGGACGCAACAGCAAATACAACTTCTGGGTGGGATACGTTTATACATTTTTCCTGTTTGTGATGTTTATGGGCAAACATCTCTATGCCAGCTTGTTGCTGCAGCCGATATCACTTGCCATCAATGTTCTCGGCCACTGGCGCTGGACCCATCCGAAAAGCAACGAGGAGAGTTCGCAAAAGGCCGGAGAGCTCAAGGTATCGTCACTTTCGTGGCCACAGAGGGGACTTTGCATCGCTGCCGTCCTTGTCATTGCAGCTTTGTGGGGTTGGGGACTATCTGTCGTAGGCGGAGATCCCGTTCCATATCTCGATTCTTGCGTCACGGTGCTTATCCTTATGGCACAACTCCTCTCAGCCTTGAAAAAATGGGATTGCTGGATTGCGTGGCTCCTTGTAAACGTCACCCAGATGATTCTGCATATCTCCGTTGGAAATATATTTATGCCGATAGTGTGCGGGCTCTATCTCGTCAACGGCATAGTATCGCTTTTCAGTTGGAATAATCTGTTAAAAAAGAATGCATAACGATATGAATGACAATATATTGCTCGAAATAAAAGGA
>JABUTQ010000019.1 GCA_021443605.1 Bacteroidales bacterium
GGAACAAATTCTCTTGCTTCCACTCCAAATGCCATTGTCCCTTATCCCGAATCTCCTGTACCTGCGTGGCTTCAGGGAGTGTTTAAGTAATATCTTGATAATCAAATAGTAAATAAATAATTATGGAAAAGAAACTCAAAAGGTGGCAGGGTTGGGCCATATTCCTTGGTTCAATGGTTGTCGTATTTCTTCTCGGCCTTCTCTCATCCTCTCTGATGGAGCGTCGTGCCGAACAGGCAAGCGTCTTCAACAACAAAAAAGTTGAGATAAAGGATTCAGATTATGACAAAGTTGCCCGCAATGACGTTTATCGGGACAATTACCAAAGAGAGTTCGATACTTGGAAAAATACTGCCCAGACCACTTTTAAGAGCGAGTACAACAGCAGCGATGCAGTGGATGTGCTCGATGCCCGTCCGAATATCCCCATCCTTTGGGCAGGCTACGCTTTTTCCTGGGACTACACCACTCCGAGAGGACATATGCACGCAATTGAGGATATAACCCGCTCTCTGCGCACCGGAGCCCCGGGTGTTGGCATAGAAACACAGCCCTCTACCTGCTGGACTTGCAAAAGCCCTGACGTTCCCCGGCTTATGGCAACTATGGGAGGTTCGGCCGATGGAAACATAGATGCAATCCGCAAAGGGGCTGCAAAATTCTATTCCGGAAAATGGGGAGATGAGGCTTGGGCTGCAGAGGTGGCAAATCCCATCGGTTGCTGGGATTGCCATGAGGCCGAAACCATGAATCTCCGCATCAGCCGTCCCGCCCTTGTGGAGGCTTTCGAGCGTCGCGGTATGGATATCAAAAATGCTACCCAGCAAGAGATGCGCACCCTTGTCTGTGCACAATGTCACGTGGAATACTATTTCGACAATCGTGACGGCAAAGTGAATTATCTCACTTTCCCTTGGGACAAAGGGGTGAAGGTAGAGGAGATAGAGGCATATTATGACGAATTTGAATATGCCGATTACATACACGCTATGAGCAAAGCTCCGATTCTGAAGGCACAGCATCCCGGTTACGAGACCTGGCAGATGGGAATCCACGGCCAGCGTGGAGTTTCTTGCGCAGATTGCCACATGCCATATATGAGCGAAGGTGGTGTGAAGTTCAGCGACCATCAGGTACAGAGCCCGTTGGCAAAGATGGATCGCACTTGTCTGGTATGCCACCGTCAGAGCGAGGAGACTCTCCGTCAGAACGTATATGACCGCCAGAGAGCCATTGACCAGGAGCGCACTATCCTTGAGGAACAGCTTGCTGCCGCCCATATCGAGGCCGCCGCTGCTTGGAAAGCCGGAGCCACCGAGGCTGAGATGCAGAAGGCACTGAAGGATATCCGCAAGGCACAGTGGCGCTGGGACTTTTCAGTTGCATCGCACGGGGCCGCATTCCATGCCCCTGTGGAGATTGCCAGAATCCTCACCAATGGGGTAAGCTATGCTTACGATGCTCGTCTTGCTCTTGCTAAAGTGCTTAACAATCACGGAGTTAAGGATGTAAATATCCCTACTTTCAAAAACAAGGCAGAGGCGCAGAAATATATTGAGCCATACATTGCCGGCAAGATTACAAGTTTTGAAAAACTCGAAAGCGACAATGACCGTTTCTTGAAAGAGGTTCAGCCCGAGTGGGTGAAGAAGGCCAGGGAAAAAGGACGTCTTACAATGGCACTCTAATCCATTATGTGGGGAAAGAATTTCTCTTTTAGGGAAGGGGCTGCAATAGGGTGCGGACTGCTTGCAACGGGAGCATTGTTGCAAGCAGCGACAGGATCCATTGATTGGCAAGTCGTTGCGTGGCCTGTAAATGGGGTGCTGCTTGGATTTTTCCTGGCGGCACTTGTTGTGATGCATCTGCTTCGTCGCAAGGTCTATTTTTTTAACTGGCTCAGTCACAGCTCTTCTGCCATTATGTCAATGGTGTTTACGGTTGGAGTGACTGTCGTTCTCGGACTGATAGCTCAAAGCACTTCTGTATCGGCAGATGTTCCTTGGTTTCGCAAGATTACATCTTCGTGGCCGTTTGTGATGATATATGTCTGGCTTGCCATCTCATTGGGACTCACGATTCTACGAAGGTGTGTGCAAAAATGGAATCTTAGGAATGTCTTTTTTATGCTCAACCATCTCGGCCTTTTTATTGTATTGATGACAGCCACTCTCGGCAATGCCGATATGCAGCGGTTGAAAATGACCGTGGGTGTGGCTTCGCTCGGGTATGGCCCACAGTCACTTGCGCAGAATGAGTTGTCTCAGGAGGGTGAGATGGTGGATATGGATTTTGCGTTGGTGCTGAATAAGTTTTCGATTGAGCAGTATCCTGCAAAGCTGGTTGTGATAGATTCGACGGGGAAGGTTGTGACGGAATCGGGGAAATACTTCGCTGACGCTCAGTATGACGGGCGCGTGAATACCCAGTATGAAGTGCGTCATC
>JABUTQ010000321.1 GCA_021443605.1 Bacteroidales bacterium
ATCGTTGGTACCGGACTTGAAGGACCTGTTATCAAAGATTCTCGCACTCAGATTGTTGCAACAGGCAAGGGTGAAGTCGTATTTGTGGATGCACGCGAAATCCATATCAAATATGAACGTACCGAGAAGGAGAGATTCGTAAGTTTCGAACCTGAAGTTACAGTTTATACGCTTCCTCTCTACAGAAAGACCAACCAGAGCACAACCATCCACCTGAGCCCTATCGTAAGAAAGGGAGACAAAGTGGAAGCAGGCCAAATTCTCACCGAAGGATATTCAAGCCAGAACGGTGAGCTCGCCCTCGGACGCAACCTTAAAGTGGCATTCATGCCTTGGAAGGGATACAACTTCGAGGATGCCATCGTGCTCAACGAGAGAATCATCCGCGAAGATATCTTCACTTCTATTCATGTTGACGAATACATTATGGAGGTGCGCGACACCAAACGTGGTATGGAAGAGCTCACTTCAGATATTCCCAACGTCAGCGAAGATGCTACCAAGGATCTTGGTGAAAATGGTATCATCCGCATCGGTGCCACAGTTGAGCCGGGCGATATCCTCATCGGTAAGATTACCCCTAAAGGTGAAAGCGACCCGAGCCCCGAGGAGAAACTCCTTCGCGCCATCTTTGGCGACAAGGCAGGCGACGTAAAGGACGCATCACTCAAGGCATCTCCTTCATTGTCAGGTACTATCATCGATACACGCCTCTTCTCGAGAATCTCCAAGGAGACATCCAAGAAAGAGAAGAACATCATCAAGGCAAAGGCTACAGCCGCTACCGAAGATTTCAACAGAAAGGTGGCAGCCTTGAGAGAGCGCTTCATTGAAAAGATGGTTGTTCTTACGGAAAACAAGAAGAGCGCAGGTGTAAACGATCTGTTTGGAGCAGAAGTTATTGCAAAGGGTGAATCTTTCACAAAAGAGGCTATCACAGCAATCAACTACAATAATATCAGCACAGCCAAATGGACTACCGACAAGGCTACCAACAACCTCATCAAGACCTTGATAAACAATTATATACTTGCTTACAAGGAGTACGATGCAGAGTTGAAGAGAATCAGCTATAACCTCACAATCGGAGACGAACTTCCCAACGGCATTATGCAGCTTGCAAAAGTTTATGTTGCCAAGAAGAGAAAAATCCGCGTGGGAGACAAGATGGCGGGCCGCCACGGAAACAAAGGTATCGTTGCAAAGGTTGTACGCGACGAAGACATGCCGTTCCTCGAAGATGGAACTCCGGTGGATATCGTCCTCAACCCTCTCGGTGTGCCGAGCCGTATGAACCTTGGCCAGATCTACGAGACAGTTCTCGGATGGGCCGGCAAGGAACTCGGGCTCAAGTTTGCGACACCTATCTTCGACGGTGCTTCACTTGAAGACATCTGCGAATACACCGACAAGGCAGGCGTTCCTCGCTATGGAAGAACATATCTGCGTAATGGTGAGACAGGTGAACAGTTTGACCAACCCGCAACCGTGGGTGTAATCTATATGATCAAACTCGGCCATATGGTTGATGACAAGATGCACGCCCGTTCTATCGGTCCGTACTCGCTCATCACTCAACAGCCGCTTGGTGGTAAAGCTCAGTTCGGAGGTCAGAGATTCGGAGAAATGGAGGTATGGGCTCTCGAAGCATTCGGAGCATCAAACATCCTCCAGGAGATTCTGACAATCAAGTCTGATGACGTTACCGGCCGTGCAAGGGCATACGAAGCAATTGTAAAGGGCGATCCGATGCCTGCTGCCGGAATCCCTGAATCACTCAACGTGCTCCTCCACGAGCTTCGTGGTCTCGCATTGAGTGTTCATCTGGAATAAGTGATTGATTATTAGAATAATATAAATTTAATACAATATGTCTTTTAAAAAGGATATAAAGGTTAAGACCGATTTCTCGAAGATCAGCATCGGACTGGCTTCTCCTGAAGAGATTCTTGAACGCTCGTCCGGAGAGGTTCTCAAGCCTGAGACCGTAAACTATCGTACTTACAAACCCGAAAGGGACGGTTTGTTCTGCGAGCGCATCTTCGGCCCGTCAAAGGACTATGAATGCCATTGCGGAAAGTACAAGAGAATACGCTACAAGGGAATCATCTGCGACCGTTGCGGTGTGGAAGTCACAGAAAAGAAAGTGCGCCGTGAAAGGATGGGACATATCACCCTTACCATTCCGGTGGCACACATCTGGTACTTCCGTTCAACTCCAAACAAGATTGGATACCTCCTCGGAATCCCTTCAAAGAAGCTTGAGAGCATCATCTATTATGAAAAATACATCGTGCTCCAGCCGGGTTGTGCAAAATCTCTGGGCATCTCCAAGAACGAACTTCTTTCTGAAGACGAGTATCTTGTCGTAATGGAGAAGATTCTCGCAATGGACAAGGAAAACCAGCAGCGTGAAAACTCGGATCCTGAAAAGTTCATCGC
>JABUTQ010000241.1 GCA_021443605.1 Bacteroidales bacterium
AAAAAGATGCAGGATATGCGTGAGATTGAAGTAGCTGCACCTAAAGAAGTTCCTGTAATTCAGGCATCTGTGGAAACAGAAGAGCAGTCCGCCCCCTCACGGGAGAAAAACTCCAAGGCAGACAGAATTGCATCGAAAGAGAAATCTCGACTCCGTTCAAAAGCGGCAAACCTCGAAAAGAGAATCGCCCAATTGGAAGCGGATATGGCAGAGATTGAGAAAAAACTCTCCAATCCATCCGAAAATGATGACATAATGGAACTTACAAGGCAATATCTCGAACTCAAACGAACTCTTGACGAAAAAATGGAGGAATGGGCCTCATTAGATGTATAAAGTAAAGCTTATGAACAATTTATTGTATGGTATGCACCCTGTCATCGAAGGGATTGAGGCAGGGAGAAAATTTGAAAAGGTACTTCTCAAACAAGGGCTGGAGGGGACACAGTTCCGCCAGCTTATGGAACTTCTCAAAACCAACGGGATTCCTTATCAGTTTGTTCCCGGAGACAAGTTGAACTATATCGCAAAAGGGGCACACCAGGGAGTTGTGGCATATATTGCCCAGGTTGATTATCTTCCATTTGAAGAGGTGGTGGACAGTGCATTGTCCAAGAGCGAAGCCCCTTTATTCATAATGCTCGACGGCGTGAGCGATGTTCGCAATTTCGGGGCGATAGCCCGTAGCGCAGAGTGTGCCGGAGTGAGTGGAATAATCCTTCCCGCCAAAGGGGGAGCTGCCATCAATGCCGATGCGATAAAGACCTCCGCAGGAGCATTGCTGCGCATTCCGATTTCAAAAGTATCTAATCTTAAGATTCCTTGTTTCTATTTGCTTGAAGCTGGTTTTCAATTGGTTGCAGCTACTGAGAAGAGTGATAACTATCTCTATGACATCGATTTCAAGAAGCCTACGGCGATAATCATGGGATCGGAAGAGAAAGGAATATCTCCGGCAATCCTCTCACTTTGCACCGCACAGGCAAAAATACCGATGGCGGGAGCAATCGGATCTCTGAATGTCTCGAATGCCGCCGCCATCGTAATGTACGAAGCCGTTCGCCAAAGATTATAGCTTCTTCAACGAAGCCCCTCTGCTAATCTCTGTGCGCAGATTCAATTCGCTGTTGTCTTTGTAATAGCATTTGCTTGCACCGCTCAAATCCACGTTCAGTGTGGCAGCGGCATTGACTTTTGCAACACTTGCACCGGAAAGGTCAACTTTGGCGTTTTCAGCGGATGTCTTATCTGCCGTAATCACGCTCGCTCCGCTCCCTTCGATATCAAATTCTCTAACAATACCGGTGATTTCAGCTTTTGAGGCACCTCTTGCATCCACTTTCATCTCGTTGGCATTTGCTTGAATTAAAATTTTAGAAGCTCCATCTATCTCAATGTCAGCCTTGTCACAGGTTGTAGCCATCTCCAAATGAGAAGCGCCGGAAACTTCGGTATTACATTCGCTGCAAGATATATTGAGGCCATAGACTTTAGACGCTCCACTCATATAGCATTTGAACTTACCCATGGCAATGGAGAAATCTCCTTTGAAATAGACTTTGCAAGCTCCTGACACTTTGAGCATTGTAATCTCCGGAAGGGCAATGGTCACTTTCAGGTCTCCCGATGAGATGTTGAACTTTTTAATCGGAACGTTCTCCAGACTGATTTTAAGCACACCATTGTCAACCTTTACCCTCAGATACTCTTCATACTTTTCGTTAATATCAAATTTAATCGTGTAAGAATCTGATTTTACGATATTTGCCTCAAATGCGTTTCCAATCTGGATACCTGTGAACCCGGTATAGTCGTAGTTTTTGGTAATGAATTTGTTGTCTGCATTGGCTCCGAATGCGATAAAGAGAGCCATCATCATTAAAATCTTTTTCATCGTTCATTAATATTTATAATTATTTATTTCGTTTGTATCCAATAACTTATCTGTATAATATCCCTCTTCGACATTGCGTTTTTCCTGTTCGTCCAGTTTATCCAAAAAACGCTCCAAATGCCCTTATCGGGAGTGAGATTGTCAAAATTACTGATATTTTTCCCCTTTGTTGCATTTTTTGCAAGAAGCTGTTTAAATTTGATTCAAAATTTTATTTATGGAATGTTTTTGAGTAGCTTTGTAATATTTGTAAAGGAGTATAGCCGGGGCTATATGACTGAACAAATATGGCAAAGATGCCAAAAACAAACATAAAGAATTTTTGTAATTAAGTTTAAACAGCTTCTAGTTTTGAATAAAATAAATCAATATAGTCAATGTTCGTACTCGACTCACACTGTGACTCCCCTTTGATGCTGGCAAAAGGGGCGGATTTCAGCAAAAAAGTCCAGCAGGGATTCACTCCCGGCAAGTTTCCCGTTACCCACGTAGATTTTCCACGAATAAAGAAAGGGGGAGTGAACGGCCTCTTCTTTGC
>JABUTQ010000141.1 GCA_021443605.1 Bacteroidales bacterium
GACCTCCTCGTATGGGAATCTGCAAGACTTGTCTATGGTGAAGAGGTTTCTTACACCGTGATGGCATCCGTTGGCGAAAACAAAGTCAAGGTGGCATCGGGACTCGATGGAAACTCTTTCAGTCTCACAGCTGATGAACTCAACGAAGTGGCTGTTTCGGCAGGCGCAGTAGAGGAGCAGGCATCTGACGTAACTTTCTCTGTCCTTGCCTGCTGCGAAAGCATTCCCGAAGGAATCGCTTCAAATGGTGTTGTAATCAATATCACGACCTATGTCGCAACCTTCCCCGAAACTCTCTATATACCTGGAAGTTATCAGGGTTGGAATCCTGCATCAGCTCCCACATTGAAACTCTCAAAGAGCGTCAAGGGACAATATGAAGGATTCGTTGACCTCAGGACAGATGACATGAGCGACGTGCAGTTCAAGTTCAGCCCGTTCCCCGAGTGGAAAGACGATTTCAGCTTCGGCGAAATCGAGGTGACCAAATTCGGTGAAGGCAACTGGGCACACGTTACTGGCAAGGGCATTGTAAGCGACAATATCGTATGTCCTTCAGGCATTTACTATATGAAGGTCAGCAAGAAGTTCAACACAATCGAGCTTGTTCAGGTTGAAAGACTCAGCCTCATCGGCGGCTTCAATTCTTGGAGCGCAGACGAAGATCTCATATTCGATCCTGCCAAGAATACCTGGAGTACCGTTGAACCTATCGAGATGACAAACGGAACAGAGTACAAGATCAGATTCAACCACGACTGGACTTACTCATTCGGAGGCAAAGAGTCTGAAATCACTTTCGGTGGAGAAAACATCGCATTCGAGAAAGCAGACGGCAAATATCTGTTCGTGCTCAACGTTGCCGGCTCACCTTTCACTATGAATGCAGTGGACATCAATATGCCCGACAAACTCATCATCGCAGGTGACTACGGATATGGAATCCGCACTTCAACCTGGAATCCGACCGACCAGTGCCCTATTTTCCTAAAGGACTCTGGAAAAGGCATTTATAAAGGATATATCTCTATGTTCAATGCCCAGTGGAAAGAGGACGGATGCGAGTTCAAGGTGGTAAAGAATGGCAATGAATGGATTGGAGGAACACTGATTTCAAGCGAGAACGGTGAATACCTGTTCGCACTCGGAGATGGTGGCAATATGTTCGTTCCTTTCGGACACTACTATTTCGAGGTCGATATGATCAACGGCACAGCCAAACTGGTATCTCTCGAAAAGACCGGCATAATCGGAAGTTTCGAACCTTCCGGCTGGGGCTCCGATGTGGATATGACCTACAATGCCGAAACTGGTAAATTTACTGTTGAACAGGCATTTGCAGCCGGAAACGAGTTCAAGTTCCGTTTCAATGGAGACTGGAGCTACAACCTCGGTGAATCCGGAAGCACTCTTGTTCACGACGGAAGCAATATTGTTGTTGCAGAAGCCGGAACTTATCTTATCACCCTCGACCTTATGGGCGACAATGCTCCTGAGTTCAAGATTGAGAAGAAATAATATATTTTCACAAGGGGGCGGATATCCGTTCCGTCCCCTTTGAATTTTTAATCAAAACGATTATGTCTGCAAAATATACTTTTACAAAAATTCTGACTTTTGCCGCAATAGTGTCGGCTCTAATCTTCAATTCGTGTCAGAAGGAGCTCCCCGACGTTCCTGTCGATCCCGATCCCGAAAAACCGGAATACAAACCGATAGAATGGGACGGAGTGAAACGGGCAGACGTCACATATCAGATATTGGTGTATAGTTTTGCAGACAGCAATGGAGACGGAATAGGTGACTTCAACGGCATCGCCTCAAAGATGGATTATTTCAATTCAATGGGAATCAGCGCATTATGGCTCTCCCCTATCCATCCTGCCGACTCATACCACGGCTACGACGTCACAGACTACGATGCCGTGAATCCCGAATACGGCACAATGGCCGATTTCGAAAACCTCGTGAAGAAATGTCACGACAATAATATCAAAGTCTATATAGATTATGTGATGAACCACTCCGGCAAAGGTCACGAATGGTTCAAGAAAGCTTGCGCCGACCCCACAGGGGAATTTGGAGAGTACTATCTGATGTCCCAAAATCCCAAGGACGATATCGCCGCCGGCAAGTTCCCGATGCTCGACAAATCGGAATATTACAGCAACGAATGGTGCCCGGCATCAGCTCAAAGTGTGAGCGGCATTTTCCGCTTCGACTTGGACTGGAGCAACGCTTCATCACCACAAGTAACTGTGACAAAAGCAGATACCCCCGATGCTTCTGAGGGAAATTCTTCCAAATATCTCTATTTCGGAGACGGAATCTGCAAGAGTTTCCATAGCGACGGAGGAGAGAAATATCATCTTACGGTGAATTTTGAATCCAACTGGGGATTCCTCATCCGCACCAGCAAGACCAC
>JABUTQ010000272.1 GCA_021443605.1 Bacteroidales bacterium
TCACTTCGTTCAGGATGACGAGGTTTGCAGGGAGATCCTTCACTTCGTTCAGGATGACGCCGTCATTCTGACCCTGAGCAACGCGAAGGGGAAGAATCTTTTAGCACCAAAATGGAATCAAATCCTCCAGACGGAGAAAAACGTATGGGAGCGTATGTCCGGCACCACCGGATTGGACTGTCTGTAGCCGAAAGAGCCGCAAACGGGCATCCCATAAACAGATGATACGTATTCAACTATGTGATAATCAGGAGAAAACAATCTTGTATCTCCATCATTTACCTGGCTTGAAGTAAGGGCATATACCAATGTATGGCACGACGGGTCGTGAAAGTGAACCCCCTCGTGGTTGTGGCACTCGGCACAATGGGACTCGTTGCAGTGACACTCGCTATGGATATGCTTATGGACTGATTCTGAGGAATAATCACCGGTCATCATCACAAGGCAGGCATCGTTGCCACTCTTGCAATAATGGATTCCGAACCCTGCGTATGCCAAAACATAGATGGCAAGCACCGCGGCACATCCGATTTTTATGAATATTGACCTCATCGGCACAAAGGTAATCATTATTAATTCAAAAAATAGTAAATTTGCCCGTTAATTTAGTTGTCTTATGAAAACTTTCTGGAAAATAGTCTTCGGTTCACTGCTTGGATGTATAGTTGCTCTTGTGATTTTCGGCTTTATCTTTCTCGGAATGGTCGGATCTCTGATCTCTTTTTCAGATGAAACCATTGCTTCAGTTCCCTCCAAGGCGATTTTAAAAATCGATTTCAACACCGGCATTGCAGAGCGCAACCGCGATATGAACCTCAATCTCGACGTCACTTCGCTTATGTCCGGAAATATAAACACCGCCGGCACGATGTCTATTCTCAGTGCGATTCGTGCAATTGAAACTGCTGCATTTGACCCGGCAATCGAATTTATCTACATCAATACCGACAAGATGGCAATGTCTATGAGCCACATAGAGGAGCTTCGTGGGGCTTTAAAAGACTTTAGGGAATCGGGCAAAGCGGTAGTAACCTATGGAAACACCTATTCGACAGGGAGTTACTATCTTGCTTCAGTTTCAGACAAGATAATCATAAACAAAGGTGGAGAATCCAATATCACCGGTATCGGGACGAATGTGATGTTCTTCAAGGGAATACTTGACAAGCTCGGCGTGAAGATGCAGCTAATTCGCCACGGAAAATACAAATCAGCGGGAGAGCAATACGTTGCAGACGAAATGAGTCCGGCCAATAGGGAGCAGAACGAAGCTATGATTGCGAGCATCTGGAACAGTTGGAACAAGGAGATTGCCGCAAGCCGCGATTTCAGTTGCGAAGATTTGGATAACTGGATAAACAATTTGGAACTCTCTAATGCAGAGTCGCTTATTGAGCGGAAACTCGTGGACGAAGCATTCCAGCCGGCAGAGTTGAATGCATATTTGTGCTCTCTGTTCAACGTATCAGACAGCAAGAATCTAAAATTTGTGGATTTGGCAACCTACGCAAAGGCGAGGGTTAAGGAAAACACCCGTGCAAAAGAGAAGATAGCCATCTTGTATGCTGATGGAGAGATTGTTATGAGAGGAGATGACACCGTTGTCGGTGGAGCTGAATTTGCCATGGAGATTGAGAAACTTCGCAAGGACTCCACAATCAAGGCCGTTGTGTTTAGGGTAAACTCCCCCGGCGGGAGTGCCCAGGCAGCTGAAATGATCAGGAGCGAGATTGAGCTCCTCGCCAAGGTCAAACCGGTAATTGCAAGCTATGGCGGCTATGCTGCATCGGGAGGATACTGGATCAGTGCCGGAGCGCATAAGATTTTCACGGACAACAGCACCCTAACCGGCTCCATCGGAGTCTTTTCCCTCATTCCGGATATAGGAAGTGCCCTCAATAAAACACTGAATGTCAAAACATTTGCCGTAACAACCCACAAACATGGGGATATGCTTTCGGGGATGCGGTCTTTGGATGAGAGCGAGCAGAAGTACATGCAGGATATGGTGGAAAATATCTACAGCCAGTTTACTTCCATCGTTGCGGAAGGCCGCTCGATGAGCGTAGAAGCGGTGGATGAGATTGCCCAAGGTCGTGTCTGGGCAGGCGGGGATGCAATCAAGATTGGCCTTGCAGATGAGATTGGAGACCTAACGGATGCCATCCGCTACGCCGCAGCCGCAGCCAACCTTTCAGATTATAAGATTGTGGAAGCACCTATCATCAAGACAAGCTACGAGAAGATAATGGAGACCATTTCCAAAGGAGCCTCCATATCCCTGCTGGAATCGACATACAGCTTCCTCAAAGACGCCAGCGAGCCGTCTACCTACGCAAGAATGCCATATATCTACCTCTGGTAGAAGCGCTTGCGGGGAGCTATGTTCGGGGAGATCCTTCACTTCGTTCAGGATGAC
>JABUTQ010000120.1 GCA_021443605.1 Bacteroidales bacterium
TTACCCCTCTTGGTGGTGACGAGAATCACACCATTTGCTGCACGGCTGCCGTAGAGAGCGGATGCCGCTGCATCTTTAAGAACTGTAATAGACTCAATATCAGATGAATTGATAGTTGACATCACGCTGTTTGAAGTATAGATGTAATCTCCCATCTGGCCTGTCCCGCCTGAAATTGCAGGGACTCCGTCGATTACATAGAGAGGCTCATTTGAGGCGTTCATTGAACCGATACCTCTGATACGGATTTCAGAGCCAGATCCGGCCTGTCCTGAAGATTGGGTAATCTGCATACCTGCAACCTTTCCGTTGAGTGCCTGTTCGAATGATACTGAAGGAACGTCTTTCAATGCCTCTGATTTGACAACGCTTGCCGCACCTGTGAATGTTCCTTTTTTGGAAGTACCGTATGCCACTACGATTGTTTCGTTAAGCGACTCGGCATCGGGACTGAGGACGGCATTGACTGAAGTCCTGCCATTTACGGGGATGTCGAGTGTCACATAACCGATTGATGAGAATTGAAGCACCGCCCCCTTGGGAACGTTGGTGAGTTCAAACTCTCCGTTTTCATTTGCAGACACACCGTTCAGCGATCCCTTTACCACAACGCTGGCAAATGGAATCGGAAGGTCATCTGTCGCCGAAGTTACCCTTCCGGTAACTGTCGATTGTGCGAATGCTGTGCTGCAAATCAACACAGATAGCACAAGGAAGATTAATTTCTTCATAAGAGTGTGTTTTTTATTAGGTTAAAAATAAATTTAAAGCATCAAAAAAAAAGCGGAAATCCTAATCACAATGCTGTTCAGGACTTCCGCTTATGAGGTGTTTATAGGTCATTTATCTAATTTACAGCCCATTCGCATCCATCCTTTGTATCTTTTATCGATATACCCAACTGTTTGAGACGATCTCGGATTGCATCACTTTTTGCCCAGTCTTTGGCAACTTTGGCCTCACGGCGGTTCTCGAGTATCATCTCCATCAGCCCTTCGAGAATTTTGGTGTCGGATGAGCTTGCACCATCATCGACAAGACCGAGGATATCGGTAACGACATCATTGAAGAGGGAAACAATCGCATCGCGGTCTTTCTCCCCAATTTTCAATGATTTGTCCTTTACGCTGTTTACCATCTTCACCACTTCAAAAAGGTATGAAATGGCGATTGGAGTATTCAAATCGTCGCAAAGGGCTTCAAAAATTTTCTCGCGGAAGTTAGCAATCTCTTCGCTGTGGTCGGCGCCGGATGCTGTCTCAAGCTTGGGGGCATCCTTGACGGCAGCCATAAGCCTTCTGAGCCCCTTTTCAGCGGCCTGCAACGCATCATTGCTAAAATCCAAGGTGCCGCGATAATGGGCCTGAAGGATGAAGAAACGAACCGTCACGGGAGAATACGGCTGTTGCAATATCGGATGAGTCCCTTCAAACAACTGATCGAGAGTGATGAAGTTGTTGTAGGATTTCCCCATCTTCTTACCATCTATGGTAATCATATTGTTGTGCATCCAGTAATGGACGCCGCTGTTGCCACGGGAAATGGTGTTCTGTGCAATCTCGCACTCGTGGTGGGGGAACATCAAATCCATTCCGCCGCCGTGGATGTCGAATGTCTTGCCGAGATATTTCTCGCTCATTGCCGAGCACTCCAGATGCCACCCCGGGAAGCCGTCGCTCCAAGGGGAAGGCCAGCGCATAATATGCTCAGGCGCAGCCTTTTTCCAAAGTGCAAAGTCAAACGGAGAGCGTTTGTCGTCCTGGCCGTCAAGGGCTCTGGTATTCTCTACGGTATCATCAAGGTTTCTTCCCGAGAGCACTCCGTAATGATAATTCTTATTGTATTTTACTACGTCAAAATATACCGAGCCGTTGCTGATATAGGCATATCCTGCATCGAGAATCTTCTTGACAAGCTCAATCTGCTCGATTATGTGGCCCGATGCACGGGGCTCGATAGATGGAGGAAGCACACCGAGCTTCTTCATAGCCTCTTGGTAACGGAGAGTGTAAAACTGTGCAACTTCCATTGGCTCAAGGGCTTCCAGGCGTGCCTTCTTTGCTATCTTGTCTTCTCCCTCGTCGGCATCGTGCTCAAGGTGTCCGACATCGGTGATATTTCTCACATAACGCACCTTGTATCCGAGCTTCCTGAGCAATCTCACGAGCACGTCGTATGTGACACCCGGGCGGGCGTGACCGAGATGAGCATCTCCATAAACTGTCGGCCCGCAGACATATAAACCCACGTAGCCTTCTGTGATGGGCTTGAAGAGCTCTTTTGTGCGGGAGATTGTATTATATAGGTATATGTTCATTGTCTGTTGTTTTTACAAATTTCAATTTTTCTTCGGTGAGATCCTTCGCTGTCGCTCAGGATGACGTCCGTCATTCTGAACGGAGTGAAGAATCTTTTCG
>JABUTQ010000375.1 GCA_021443605.1 Bacteroidales bacterium
GATCCGTTTTTTATCGCCTCTGAAAATTCTTTCATAGTTTGTCCTTCCCCGAGCTTGGGCTGCCTGGTGGAAAAGATTTGTTTATCGTATGCTGTCGTGAAAAGATACAACTTCCCCAAAAAGCAAGTTCGCGAAATTATAAAAAATTCACGAAATACGGCTGGCAGAGGGCTTTTTTGAAGATTTTTCAATTTTTTTGAATGTTCATGCAACATTTAGGGCTGTTATTGCATCTATTAAGTGGTTTAGGTTTTAGTAATGATGATTAGGAGTTCAACTTGGCAGAGGTTGGCTCCTTTTCTTTTTTTGCCCCACTCTCCAACTGAGAATCATTTTTCAATGATGGATTGGACGAAATAGCCAATTATTTTATATCTTTGGGAGATTTTTGGAAAATCTATTAATCATCAAATAAAAACTAAAAATGACTAAGACTAAACAAAATGGAAAGATTGTGGCCATCATCACTATGATGTTCCTCTATGCCATGATCGCATTCGTGACCAACTTGGCCGCCCCTATCGGCAACGTTTGGAAGGCACAGCCGGGTATCGACGGCAGCAACACCCTCGGAATGATGGGTAATATGATGAACTTCCTTGCCTATGTCATTATGGGTATCCCTGCAGGCAAGATGCTCATCAAGTATGGCTACAAAAAGACCGCCCTTATCGCTATCCTCGTAGGTCTTGTAGGTGTATTCGTACAGTTCCTCAGCGGCAAGATGGGTACAGGCACCGTAGCCGGCGTTCCTTCTGCATTCTTCGTTTACCTCCTTGGCGCATTCATCTCAGGATTCTGCGTATGTATGCTCAACACCGTTGTCAACCCTATGCTCAACACCATCGGTGGCGGTGGAAACAAGGGCAATCAGCTCAATATGATTGGTGGTACGCTCAACTCCCTCGCAGGTACTCTTACCCCTATGCTTGTAGGTACTCTCATCGGAGCCGTTTCAGCTGACACCAAGCTCGCAGACGTAAACCCTGTGCTCTATATCGCTATGGCAGTGTTCGCAGCCGCTTTCGTAATCCTCTGCTTCATCCCTATAGCAAACCCCACCAGTGGTTCTTCAAAGAAGAAGACTTTCGAATATTCACCTTGGAAGTTCCGTCATTTCGTACTCGGAGCTATTGCCATCTTCGTATATGTAGGTGTTGAAGTTGGTATCCCCGGTACCCTCAACTTCTTCCTCACAGATACTCTCGGCACAGACAATGCAGCTGCCATAGCAGGCTTTGCAGCAGGTACTTACTGGTTGCTTATGCTTGTTGGCCGTCTCGTAGGATCAGTAATCAGCGGCAAGGTATCAAGCAAGGCAATGCTCTCGGTTGTGGCATCAGTGGCAATCGTGCTCGTGCTTGTAGGTATGCTCGTGCCTTCATCAAATACAGTCAATATGCCTGTGTTCACCGGCAAGTCTTTCGCAATGGTACAGCTTCCGCTCACAGCGCTGTTGTTCATCCTTTGCGGTCTCTGCACATCTGTAATGTGGACAGGCATCTTCAACCTCAGCGTGGAAGGTCTTGGAAAATACACCGAGCTTGCATCCGGCATCTTTATGACAATGGTTGTAGGTGGTGGCGTACTCCCTCTTGTTCAGAACTTTATCGCCGACAAGGCCGGTTATATGATTTCTTACATCGTTCCTCTTCTCGGTCTTGCATACCTTCTTTACTATGCAGTTGCCGGTTCGAAGAATGTTAACAAAGATATCCCTGTAGATTAATTCAAATAAATTACGACTATGGAAAAAGAATATGTAGTAGGTATTGATATCGGCGGACAGACCACCAAAATTGGTGTAGTTGACAGACGCGGCAATATCGTTGCACAGACAGTAATCACCTCTAAATACGGCGCCAACGAGGCAGAGGTCTTTATGGACGCTGTATGTGACACTGTTGTAGGATTGGTTGGTGGAATCGGAATGGAAAACATTAATGGTGTGGGTATCGGTGCCCCGAACGGCAACTACTACACCGGCAACATTGAAAATGCGCCAAACCTCCCTTGGGCAAACAACCATACCGTTCATCTTAAAGAATATATCCAGAACAAACTCGGAGTCCCTGTTACTGTAACCAACGACGCCAATGCCGCTGCCATCGGTGAAATGACCTACGGCGCTGCAAAAGGTATGAAAAACTTCATCATGATTACCCTCGGAACAGGTGTGGGAAGCGGTATCATCATCAACGGACAGCTTGTATATGGCCACGATGGTTTTGCAGGTGAGCTCGGCCACACTTGCGCGGTTCCTTTTAATGGTCGTCCCTGCAACTGCGGCAAGAAAGGTTGCCTTGAGGCATACACCTCTGCAACAGGTGTTGCAAGAACGGCAAGAGAATGGCTCGCCACAGGTAAATATGATAGCTCGCTTGCAGAAATTGATGAAATCACTTC
>JABUTQ010000209.1 GCA_021443605.1 Bacteroidales bacterium
GGGAGGGTGAACTTACCGTCAAGGTCGGTAGAGGCACCTGTGGTTGTCCCCTGAACCATAACGGCGGCACCTGCAACAGGCCCCAGCGCATCTTTAACGATACCAGTAATCTGCTGTGCAAACGCACTTGCATTGCCTATGCCCAAAAGTAAAAAGGCAATTGCAGCAATTTTGATAAGCACTTTTTTCATTATAGGTATTGGTTAATTGATTAGATAAAAAATTAGTTGATATTATTTTAGTTCGAATGATATTTCACTGCGGACATCATCGCTGGCAGCGGCTGCAAGTGCCTTGAACACACCCTTTTCTGCCACCCAGGCAGATTTTGTGTCGTCATAATAGCTCAGATGCTCGGCATTTATTTCAAAAGTGGCCACGCCGCTCTCTCCCGGATTCAGATGGAGCTTGCAGAACCCTTTAAGCTCTTTTTCGGGGCGTGGAAGAGAAGATTCCACATCGGTGATATAGAGCTGAACCACCTCAGAACCTGCGACTTTGCCGGTATTCTTCACCGGAATCGAGAGTTTCAATGTCCCTTTTTCTGTAAGTGAAGTTGCATCTGCCTTCAGCTCGCCATATTCGAAAGTTGTATAGCTTAAACCATGGCCGAAAGCGAAGAGAGGCTTGATGTCTTGATTCTCAAACCACCTGTATCCCACGAAGATACCCTCTTCATATACACTCTTTGAAGGGTTGGGGAATGTCTTGCCTGGTTGATGTGCAGGAGAATCGGAGAGTTTTGCGGGGAATGTGAACGGAAGTTTTCCGGAAGGATTTACATCTCCGAAAAGGACGTCCGCGATGGAGTTTCCGGCTTGCGAACCGAGATACCAGACCTGCACGATGGCGGGAACTTTCTCCACCCACGGCATCGCAACGGCGTTACCGCTGACAAGAAGCACAGCCACATTTTTATTGACCTCACAGAGGGCCTCTATCACCATATCCTGATTGTAAGGCAAATCGAGCGAAAGACGATCCGCCCCTTCGCAGTCTTGGTTGTTGCTCTTGTTAAGGCCTCCTACAAATATCACGTAATCAGCATCTTTGGCCTTTGCAACGGCGTCGGCCACGAGCTGTTTCTCGTTACGGTTTTCAGCAAGATTCTGACCACTTGACACGCCATCGAAATCACCGCCGATGTCTCCTACATAGCCGCGTTCGTATTCCACCTCCGCAACTCCGTTTGCACGCATCTTGATACCATCGAGCGGAGAAACCTCTTCTTTGACCTTCAACGAAGAAGATCCACCCCCCACGGTCATCATCTTGATGGCATTCTCACCCACAACGAGAATCTTCTTGCGGGGGCCATCAGTCTTGATAGGAAGAAGCGATGAACTGTTCTTCAACAATACAATTCCCTCGGCTCCTATCTTGCGGGCAGCGGCAATATGTTCGTCGCTGCAGAGCGAACCATTCGGCAATACCCCTTCCGGAGTAGGCGCCATTGCAGTGCGGAAGTTGAGACGGAGCACACGACGAACTTTTTCATCAAGCTCTTTTGTGCCATATTTTCCGCTGTTAATCAATTCCTTATAAGGATCAGCCAAGAAATAGTTGGCATAAGCATTTGTCTTACCCATTGTAAGGCCGTCTGTCCAGGTACCGAATTCGAGGTCCATTCCGTTTTCGATGGCCTCAACGGTGTTGTGGACACCGCCCCAGTCGGATATTACGGCTCCATCGAAACCCCATTCGCCTTTAAGTATCTCATTGAGAAGGCGTTGATTGTGAGACACGTGCTGGCCGCGATAGCGGTTGTAGCTTGACATAATAGACCAGGTATGTCCTTTTTGGACGGCTGCCTTGAAGGCAGGGAGATAAATCTCGTAAAGGGCACGGTCGTTGAGATCCACATCGGTGGTGTGGCGGAAAGTCTCTTCATTGTTCAAGGCATAGTGTTTCACGCAAGTGGCCACCCCATTGGACTGCACCCCTTGAACATACGGAACAACCATTGTTGCCGAAAGGAAGGGATCCTCTCCCATATACTCGAAGTTGCGGCCGTTAAGCGGTGTCCTGTAGATATTTACACCGGGGCCGAGAAGCACGTTCTTGCCACGGTAACGAGCCTCTTCTCCTATCGAATGGCCATAAAGAGAAGCCATATCGGTGTTCCATGAGGCTGCAAGGGCAGTAAGAGCAGGATAAGCAACACAAGAGTCGTTGGTCCAATCGGCCTGACGCCATTCATCCCAAAGCACCTCGGGACGGATTCCGTGAGGGCCGTCTGTGCACCACAGTTCGGGAATGCCGAGACGGGACACTCCGGCAGAAGAGAACTTGGACTGTGCGTGGATTACGGCCAGTTTCTCGTCAACCGTCATCCTCGACAAGGCATCTTCCACCCTCTCCTCAATGGGAGCATTCAGATTAGCATACAATGGCAGAGAAGACT
>JABUTQ010000274.1 GCA_021443605.1 Bacteroidales bacterium
CTGATAAATCAAGGGGGAAGCGAAAAACAGCAGGCGGATATCGCAGGAGTCATTTTCAACTATTTTGCAGCGGCGCCATATATGGGGCTTGAAACGGTTGCGGTACATATTGCCGACAACTGGTTTCTGAACAAAAAACTCCCGTGGGGCGACGACAACACATATCCTATCCTATACACCTATGCTGAATTCAACCGAGAAAGTCTGATAGGCAAAAGTGCACCGGAACTGAAAATGGAGAGTTTGAATGGCGACACCATATCTTTCAGAGAGATTCCTGCGGATCACAAAATCCTCTATTTCTACGAAGACGGATGTGCACAATGTGCAAAGCAAACACCGGCAATTGTATCCATGCTGAATGACTATTCCGGAAAAAGCATAGTTCTGTTCGCGATATACACTCAAGATTTACGAGAGAATTGGGAAAAGTATATAGCGCTCAATTTCAATAAGATATACAATCCGAATGTAACAGTATGCAATCTCTGGGATCCGGAAGTGGAATCATCGTTCCACAAAAAATACGGAGTAATGACCACCCCATCGATTTTCCTGCTCGACCGTGACAATGTCATTATCGGGCGAAAACTCGATGCCGGAGCCCTCTCCACCCTGATTGGCACCGACGACGGATATACCGCAAATCTCACAAGCTTCCTTGACAGCATTACCGAAAAAACAGGTGCCGACCAAGAAGCATTTTCCGCCATCGCCGATGGTTTCTACAACCAGCTTGGGGATAGCAGCTCTGCGGAAAACAACCATCTCTTCCGGCAGACATTCTATTTGCTATACAGTTATTTCAAGACAGGACAGACAGCTGCCCATACCGGCACAGCTGCCTACATTGCAGAGAAATATTTTGTAGGAATGCCCGACAGATGGGCACCCGAGACTATAGCAGACATCTCGGAAGCATTGAGGCTATACAAAATGAATCCCCTTGGGGCTATGGCTACGGACGAAATTCTTTACACCCCGTGCGGATTCAAAAAGCATCTCACCGGAGGAAAAGACAATTACACCATCCTATTTTTCAACATTGCAAATTGCTCAGATTGTGCCAATTACGAAGCACAATTAAAAGAGCTCACCCCATTGGTCAAAGCAAAGGGGGGAAAAATCATCTCCGTCTATCTCGGATGGGATAAAAAAGGATGGAAAGAGAAACGGAAAGGGACTCCGAAGGAGTGGAGCCATCTGGCAGACCTGAAACGCAAATCGACTCTCTACGAAGATTACGATTTGAAATATGTCCCGAAAATCTACGTTCTGGACAAAAACAAGACAATTATTGCAAAAGATATAACGCCATCGACACTTGAATCTTTATTGGAGGAATTGGAATGATTACCGGAAAATATCTTGACTTTTACAACAAAGTCAAAGAAACCATCCCTGAAAACAGGATGTTTCACGACGCATTGAGCACACTTGCATTCGGAACCGATGCATCTTTTTACAGATTGATACCAAAACTTGTGATAAGGGCAAACAGCGAAGCTGAAATAGAGAGTATCCTAAAAAATGCAAATACACTTGATATTCCTGTAACATTCAGGGCAGCAGGCACTTCCCTTTCCGGGCAAGCTATCAGCGACTCTGTATTGGTCATCGCAACCCACGGATGGACCGGATACAAAATCACCGACGGCGGTATGAAAATCACTTTGGAGCCGGGTATCAGAGGAGGCAGGGCAAACACCTATCTTGCCCCTTTCGGAAGGAAAATCGGTCCCGATCCCGCCTCGATAGATTCCGCAATGATTGGTGGAATTGCCGCGAACAACGCCAGCGGAATGTGCTGCGGAACATCTGAAAATTCCTACAAGACAATCGCGGATATCCGCGTGATTCTTTCCGACGGCACAATCCTCGACACAGCCAACAAAGAGTCCGTTGCTTCATTTAGGGCAAGCCACTCGGAACTTCTGGGCAAACTGGAGAAGATGTCCGCAGAAATTGCCTCCGACAAAGAGCTTCACGACCGCATCGTCCGCAAGTACAAGATAAAGAACACCACCGGTTATTCCCTCAACGCGCTGGTGGACTACAGCGATGGAATTGACATTCTCAAACATCTGATAATCGGCTCAGAAGGGACTTTGGCATTCATCTCCAACATCACTTACAACACAGTTGTGGAGCATAAGAACAAGGCACTCGCGCTGATGGTCTTCAAGACAATAAAAGAGGCATGCGAAGCGGTGCAGATTCTCCAAAAGATGCCGGTGTCGGCAGTTGAAATGCTCGACAGGGCAGCCATCCGTTCCGTGGATAAAACTCCCGGAATACCCGATTTTCTAAAAACATTGGGAGAAGAAAGTTGCGCACTTCTCGTAGAAACAAGAGCCGCATCCGATGAAGAGCTGAATACATTTATCA
>JABUTQ010000180.1 GCA_021443605.1 Bacteroidales bacterium
AGGCTCCTGCGGCTGCACAGTTTCTTCGGCTTTTTGAGGAGTAATCGGCTGTGTAGTAGCTTGTGATTCAGATTGTTGGGGTTGCTGAGATGTTGTGGATTCTGTGACTTTTTCTGGCTGTTTGGCGGACTCTGTTTGCTGGGGTTTCGTAGGTGTCGCTATTTGTCCTGCAGACTTTTCTTTAGTGACTTGCACCCCATTTTCGTATGCCACAACTGTCTGGCATATCTTCATCAGTGCAAATTCGATGAGCAGTCTCGGGTTTCCGCTTGCCTTGTATCCGGCCTCGCAGGCGGTGGTTATAGCCATTGCGTCGTATAGGAATTTTACGGAGCATCGGCTGCTGTAGCTATCGTATTTTGCTGCTACTGAGGGGGCAAGTGTGGCAAGGATTTTCGTCGCCCCGTTTTTGCTCACTATCATATCCCTGAAATGGGAGCTCAAGCCTGAAATGAAATGGAGGGCATTGAATCCTTTTGTGAGCACCTCATCGAAAAGCAACAGGGCAGAAGCGTAATCGCCGGCGAGAAAATAATCCGTGAACTTGAAATAGTATTCATAATCAAGTACATTCAGGTTCTTTATCACCTGATCGTAAGTGATGTTGTTCCCGCAGAAGGCGACTGTCTGGTCGAAAAGTGTGAGGGCATCGCGCATCGCTCCGTCTGCCTTGCCGGCAATTATGTGAAGCGCGTCATCGCTGATTGTGACGTTCTCAGATGCTGCTATCATCTTCATGTTATTCACCATATCCTCTATGGAAATTCTGCTGAAATCGTAAGTCTGGCAGCGGGAGAGGATAGTGGGGATGATTTTGTGCTTTTCAGTGGTAGCAAGGATGAATATTGCGTGTGCAGGGGGCTCCTCCAACGTTTTTAGGAATGCATTGAATGCAGCAGATGAGAGCATATGCACCTCGTCGATGATATAAACGCTATACTTTCCAATCTGCGGAGGGATTCTTACCTGGTCGGTGAGGTTACGGATATCATCCACCGAGTTGTTTGAAGCGGCATCCAACTCGTGTATGCAGTACGAGCGCCCTTCTTCAAACGAGCGGCACGATTCGCACTCTCCGCAAGGCTCCATATCGGGCCCCGGGTTGGAACAGTTGATGGTCTTGGCAAAGATTCTGGCGGTGCTGGTCTTGCCTACACCCCTCGGGCCGCAAAAAAGATATGCGTGCGCAAGCTGTCCGTTGAGAACGGAATTTTTAAGAGTTCTTGCTATATTGTCTTGACCTACAAGCGTTTCGAAGCTTCCTGGTCTGTATTTTCGTGCTGATACTATAAACTGTCCCATAACTTGCAAAGTTAATTGAACTTATAGACAATGGCAAATTTCACCCTTGTTTTTCTGGAACGTTGTGAAGGGCAGCGGAACGTAAACGCCTGCACCCCCGACAACATCAGCATATCATCCTCATTGTGCATCACTTGACATACTTTTCCTTGATTTCTTCAGCAATCTTGTCTAGAAGCATAAGGTCTTCCATATCGGCAGCTGCCGCTTCTTGACGCTTGCGGAGTTGGTTGAAATCATCGTAAATTTTCTTTGCTTTTTCTTCGCTTTCTTGAGTCGTGATGCTCCCTTTGCCTTTTAAAAGCGGTTTTTCCTGAAAGGTCAATAACCCGTCAACATTCTTGCGCCAATAGTCAAGGGTCAGGTCCTTGCGTTCCTTAACCCTCAGTTCAGCTGCCTCCAAGAAGATATTAACAAGCCTGTTTAGAGTGTCTATCTCGCTGGAATTCAGATAATTCTTCGCAATTGTCACATCCCCCTTGCGCACAATAGCCCCTTGCCAAGAGGTCAGCCCCATATTGGGTTTTGACGCATCAGCCCTATCTGCGATTATCTCTGCGGCAGTTCGCTGAGTTACGGCATATAGCAGTTTGTTCTGGGTTTCGGCAAAGAACATCTGCGTGGCCTTGTCCGTTTTGTCGTAATCACTGCACAGACTGAACAAATCCCGCACTTTTTGATAGAAACGTTTCTCTGAAGCCCGGATGTCGCGAATCTTGCTAAGCAGCTCATCGAAATAATCCGGCCTTCCGTCAGGATTCTTTAATCTTTTTGTATCAATGGTAAAGCCTTTGACAAGATACTCAGAAAGATGCTGTGTGGCCCATTGTCGGAATTGGGTCCCGCGTATGCCGCGCACTCTATAACCTATGGCAATTATCATTTCCAATGGATAGAATACCACATTGTAAGATTTGCCATCAGCGGCAGTTGTCAAATATTCTTTGACAACTGAATTAGCATCCAATTCAGTTTCTTTCAATATGTTAACTATATGATAACTTATGGTTTGCTTCGAGGTGGCAAAAAGTTCGGCTATCTGATTCTGATTCAACCAGACATTTCCATC
>JABUTQ010000043.1 GCA_021443605.1 Bacteroidales bacterium
GGCGCCTTTGGCCTTTGCCTTGGCGGCCACCGATTCGATGGTCTCAATGGGGATTTCAAGCTGCATCAGCACAAATCCGTCAGCTGGAATCACGTCTTCACTGACATCCTCGGGTTTTAGCATGTAATTGGTGCCTGGGGCCACCACAATGCTGTTCTCCCCATCTTTGTCAACGCAGATGAGGGCGATGCCGGATGATGCGCCGGGTACTGTCTTGATGTGGGAGCAGTCCATTTTCTCTCTGGCAAAATTTTCCAGACTCTGCTTGCCGAACATATCGTCGCCTACGCTGGCAATGAAAGCGACGTCCCCGCCGAGACGGGCTGCCGCAACGGCCTGGTTGGCGCCCTTGCCTCCGGCCGCCATTATGCAATCCTCACCCAGAATGGTTTCCCCGGGTGCCGGAATATGGTCTGTCTTGACTACGAGGTCGGTGTTGGAACTTCCTACGATAAGAATTTTTTTGGTCATGGTTGTATCGGTTTTAGATGGTGGTTGGGCTTGCCGGAGGACGGCTCGGGCTTCCGCCTGCCGCCGACCGACGCAAATCACTTCAAAATTAAAAGAAAAAATGGACAAAGTCAATTTTGAATGTTAGGAGCAAATGATGTAAGTTTGCAGACTCTAACCAACAAACCGTCTGTCGATGAAACCGAAAACCGCTGAATTCATTCTTTGCAAGATACTCGGGTGGAAGATGGGGCCGTTCTGCCAGGATCCCAAGGCCCTGATTCTGGGAGTGCCGCACACCACAGTGTGGGATTTTCCCATCGCGGCCCTCTATGCCATTGCCTGCGGCAAGCAGGCCCATATCCTTGTCAAACAGAGCTTTTTCTTCTGGCCAGTAGGCCCCATCATCAAGAAACTGGGGGCAATTCCTTTGGAAGAGACCACAAGAGGCGGTGCGGGGGCGGTTCGCCAGATGATAGACGCCTACCGGAACAACGACGAGTTTCTTTGGAGTTTTGCACCTGAAGGGACACGTTCGCCCGTCAAGCACTGGAAAACCGGATTCCACAAGATTGCCCGTGAGGCCGGTGTGCCGGTATATGCCGGATATTACGACTGGGGCACCAAAACCGTCACCTGCGGCGGGAAATTCGAACTCACCGATGACCTGCGCAGCGACATGATCCGCCTCCAGCAGCATTACAAGGATTTGGGCATAAAGGGCTTCCATCCCGAAAAGTTCGTCTTCGACGATGCGGTGAAATGACAGTTATAGAATTTGGTCAATTAGATATTTATGCCAGACAGCAATTTCATAGACTACGTGAAGATTTTCTGCTCTTCGGGGAGGGGCGGAAATGGTTCGATGCATTTGAGAAGGGAGAAATATGTGCCTAAGGGGGGGCCGGACGGAGGTGACGGAGGACGCGGAGGGCATATTATCCTGCGTGGAAACAAACAGATGTGGACACTCGTGCATCTCAAATACCAGAAGCACATCAAGGCAGAAGATGGTGAGGCAGGAAGCGGAGCCCTCAAACACGGGGCCAACGGAAAGGATATCATCCTCGAAGTGCCGCTCGGGACGGTAGCCAAGAATGCCGAGACCGGAGAACTCCTTTTTGAGATTGTGGAAGACGGAGAGGAAATAATCCTTGCCAAGGGGGGACGCGGAGGTCTTGGAAACAACAATTTCAAGAGCCCGACCAACCGCACGCCCCGCTATGCACAGCCTGGTGAAGAGAACGTTGAAGGGTGGTTTATCCTTGAGTTGAAGTTGCTTGCCGATGTGGGACTTGTAGGCTTTCCAAATGCCGGAAAATCTACACTCGTATCGTCTGTCTCCGCAGCCAGACCGAAGATTGCCGACTACGCATTCACCACTCTCGAGCCGAGCCTCGGAATCGTTTCCGTGCGCGACGACCGCTCATTTGTGATAGCCGACATTCCGGGTATAATCGAAGGCGCACACGAAGGGAAAGGATTGGGACTCAGATTTTTAAGACATATCGAACGAAATTCTATGCTCCTCTTTATGGTGCCTGCCGACAGTGCCGACATCGCCAAAGAATACAAGATACTCATCAAAGAGCTGAAACTTTACAACCCTGAACTGCTTGACAAAGAGCGGATTCTTGCAATTTCCAAGTGCGATATGGTGGATGACGAGCTCCGAAAGGAGATCAAGAAGCACCTCCCGAGAACCATTCCACATATTTTCATCAGTTCAGTGACTGGAGAAAATATCGTACAACTCAAAGACTTGCTTTGGAATGCTCTCAACAAGGAGTAGTATGATAGCCATAATCGACAGCTGCACAGACCCTTATATAAATCTTGCAGCCGAAGAACATCTGCTTGAGAATTTCAACCGCCCCGTTTTCAGATTGTGGCGCAA
>JABUTQ010000215.1 GCA_021443605.1 Bacteroidales bacterium
CCTGCCGGGGCTCTCGCAGGATTCATCGGCTCGCGCCGTTTGAAGTTGACCTGTCTAAAATGTGGTCACTCTTGGAAAGTATAAAACAGAAATTGAACTTTACAGATGAAATATCCATACCCTAAAGATCCATTGGGCTTGTTGTCTATTTTTGCCTCTTTATGTTATTCACTATTGTCATTAGTGTATATTTGGCGGATTCCGGAGTTTGCATTGTGGGAGCGTATAGTGTTTTTGTTGTGTTTTGTTGGATTCCCTGTAGGCTTGGTGTGGTTGTCATACCATCTTATTGTTAAGCACACCAAAAAATTATACCCACCTTCCGAATTTTCAAACCGTGAGAATTGCTACGAAGAGCCAATGTCTAAGGAGGAACAAGAGCAAAAGGAGAAAGAAAAACTTGCATCTGTTAAATCCTCAAAATTTAGTTACAAGGAAATTGGCCACCTTGAGGGGACAATAATAAAAGAGATGAAGGAGTTGATGAACTTGAATCTTCAACGGAATATGCGTTTCGGTAATGGTTCTTCAGACTTGTGTTTTGACGCAATCGATTCAAGCAAGAGTATGAAGTACTTTCTAGAAATCAAATACTTGAATGACCTGTCAGGAGTCAACGATATCAGAAAACGCATAGAGTATATTGCGGAGAAACTTGAGAAGATGATGTCCAACCCTGACTTTGTATTAGTAGTTGTATTAGTGATCCCCGACACTATTAATAGAGCCGACATCTTCATTGAGAGCAATCCTCATCTTTTATTTTTCTATAAGACTGCAAATGAAATATTCGAGAGTTAGTTTTGAATAGATTGAAGAGAATTCATTGATATTTGTCCTCGGTCGGATGGTTACGGCTTGGAAGGTAAATTTTTCTTAACTTTGCCTCTATCAAACTCTAATTCTTGATAAGAAATGGCAGACAACAGAAAGGAGCAGGAGCGGGCGGAACTACACCGCACGATATGGGCGATAGCAGACGAGATGCGCGGAAGCGTCGATGGCTGGGATTTCAAATCCTACATACTCGGAATACTGTTTTACAGATACATAAGCGAGAATATATCCAACTACATAGACCGCGGCGAGTGGGAAACCGGCAACAAGGATTTCCGCTACGCTGCAATCAACGACGCGATAGCCGAAAGTATTCGGGAGGAAATGGTGCGCGTGAAGGGATTCTTCATCCTTCCCTCGCAGTTGTTTGAGAATGTCTGCAAAGTCTGCGACGCCGACCAAAACCTCAACGAGACGCTCGAACAAATCTTCGCTTCAATAGAGAAGTCTGCCCAGGGGACTGAGAGCGAGGATGATTTCAAAGGCCTCTTTGCCGACCTCGATGTCAACAGCAACAAGCTTGGTGCAACGGTGGTGCGGCGCAACGAGAAGCTCGTAAAGCTCCTGCGTGGCGTGCAGCAGATGAAACTTGGTGATTATCAAGATAATACAATAGACGCTTTCGGCGATGCCTACGAGTACCTTATGGCAATGTACGCCTCAAATGCGGGCAAATCCGGCGGCGAATTCTTCACCCCACAGGAGGTCAGCGAGCTGCTTACCCGTCTGGCTGTGCTCGGCAAGAGCGAGGTCAACAAGGTCTATGACCCAGCCTGCGGCTCAGGCTCGTTGCTTCTCAAGGCGGCAAAGATTCTCGGCAAGGACAATGTGCGACAAGGCTTCTTCGGGCAGGAGATAAACCTCACTACATATAACTTGTGCCGTATCAATATGTTCCTTCACGACATTGATTACGACAAATTTGACATTGCTTGTGAGGATACGCTTCTGAGCCCTCAGCATTGGGACGACGAGCCTTTCGAGGTGATAGTCAGCAATCCGCCTTATTCAATTAAATGGAAAGGAGATGAGGATGTCACCCTTATCAATGACCCCCGTTTTGCTCCCGCGGGAGTGCTCGCTCCCAAGAGCAAGGCCGACCTCGCCTTCGTTATGCACATGCTCTCGTGGCTTGCCCCCAATGGCACGGCGGCGATAGTCTGCTTCCCGGGCGTGATGTACCGCGGCGGTGCGGAGAAGAAGATACGGCAGTACCTCGTTGACAACAACTATATCGATACGATTATCCAACTCCCTGACAATCTTTTCTTTGGCACCTCTATCGCCACCTGCATAATGGTGCTCAAAAAGGCGAAGAAGGACAATGCCGTGCTGTTTATTGATGCAAGCCGCGAGTGCGTGAAGATTACCAACTCCAACAAGCTTACCGAGGATAATATCGCACATATAGTGGAATGTTTTGCGGCCCGGAGATCCTCCGTCATTCTGAGCGCCAGCGAAGAATCCCCCGAGAGGAGATCCTCTGTCATTCTGAGCGC
>JABUTQ010000054.1 GCA_021443605.1 Bacteroidales bacterium
TTAGCGATTTCCGGATAAACGAGGTTCTTGTTGACCCATTTTGAGAAGTTGTTGGCATCGCCGCCCTGGAAAGAAGGTTTCTGCTCTACGAGAGCGAACGGGATGGCTTCTTCTTCAACTTCTTCTTCTACGACCTCAGTCACGTAGTCTTTGATTTCAACACCGAGACCAGCTTCATCTTCGAATGAGAATACAGCGTCGTCGATTTGGATGTTGTCATCCACGATGTCGATGGCATCTGAAAGAACAGGAATCTTAGGCATTTCAGGAGGGAGCTGCTGTTCCTGCTGAGTGATAGGGATGATTTCCTCTTCAATTTCAACAGCTGTCTGCTCTGTCCAGGTGTTGTCTTGTTTTTCAGATGATTTCCACTCGAACGCCAGGAGGATGATTCCAAGTGTTACTGCAAGACCCAACTCTCTGAAGAGGGTAACGGTCTTAGTGAGGTCCGCTTTAGGTGATTTTTTTACTTCCATATTGTTAATTTTTTATTTATTCTCCTAGTAAGGGCATTATTCAGTGTGTAAATGTAGATATTAATTTTTTTTTCAACAAATTAAATGTTGATAATTTTTGTTAATAATTCTCTAAATGGCTGATTTACAGCTTAATTTTTTATTACTTTTGCGCTGGTTTTAATGCACGTGAAGTGCCTCGTAGTATATGATTTTATTTTTTACTGAAGACATTAATTTTGATCTTAGAGATAAGAACCTGATTAAGAGATGGTTGAGGGCCGTTGCCAAGCAAGACGGATTTAAGATTACCGATCTCAATTATATATTTTGCAGCGATCGTTATCTTCTGGACATCAACAAACAATTTCTCGGACACGATTATTATACAGATATAATTACTTTCGACAATAAGCAAGAGGAGGGGAACATTGTGTGCGGCGACATATTTATAAGTCTCGATACGGTGTATATCAATGGTGATATATATCGTGAAGGATTTCAAAGGGAACTTATGAGGGTGATGGTCCACGGGTTGCTTCATCTTACTGTTTATGATGATGTGGATGAGAAGTCGCGTGCTAAGATGAGAGCTGCAGAAAACAGGGCGCTGGATTTGCTTGCTTCAATGCAGGGATGATTCTGATTGGATAATTGTTCGTCTGGTTCAGAATTAGCTTTTTTCGCAATTGCGAAATTTTAATGAGAGAACAATGGAGATGACATACGATATTATAGTGGTCGGCGCCGGTCACGCCGGATGCGAAGCTGCAGCTGCGGCTGCAAAGCTCGGATCGTCGGTTCTGCTGCTGACAATGGATATGAGGGGAATGGCGCAGATGTCGTGCAACCCTGCAATCGGCGGAATTGCAAAAGGACAAATCGTCCGCGAGATTGATGCGCTCGGCGGATGCACTGGAATTATCACCGACCGCTCTACTCTTCAATTTCGAATGCTCAATATGTCAAAAGGGCCTGCAATGTGGAGTCCTCGCGCTCAATGCGATAAAATGCTGTTTTCTCAGTATTGGCGAGCAGAGCTCGAAAATCATTGTAAATTAGATATTTGGCAAGATTCTGTGGTCTCTTTGACCTTCCGAGAATCAAAAATTTGCGGTGTTCGAACGCTGATGGGCACAGAATTTCATTCTCGTGCGGTTATCATCACTGCCGGAACCTTCCTCAACGGCAAACTTTTCATTGGTCAAGAAATGAGTGAAGGGGGCAGGATAGGGGAGCTCCCTTCCAAAGGTCTCGGCGAACAGATCGCTTCTCTCGGCATCACTACCGCGCGAATGAAGACCGGCACTCCGCCAAGAATCGATGCCCGCTCGATTGACCTCACTTCTTTGATGGTTCAGGAAGGCGACGAAAATCCCGCAAAGTTTTCTTTCCTCTATGCACCATCGGCTGTTCAAAAAGGATCTGCCGGATACAAAGGACAGAAGAATTGTTTTATTGTTCATACCAATCCGAAAGTCCACGAAATTTTGAGAAGCGGATTTGACCGCTCGCCACTCTTTACCGGCAAGATTGTCGGCATTGGGCCCCGTTACTGCCCATCAATAGAAGACAAGCTCCGAACTTTTGCAGACAAAGATACCCACCAGCTTTTTCTCGAACCAGAAGGGTGGGATACAAATGAATATTATCTTCAGGGTTTTTCTTCTTCTCTCCCTACCGAAGTTCAGCTGGAGGCTCTCCATTCTATAGAAGGTTTTGAAAATGTAAAAGTATTCAGGCCGGCGTATGCAGTAGAATATGATTTCTTCGACCCAACTCAACTCGAGCCGACGCTTGAATCTAAGGTTGTGCCGGGGCTTTTTCTCGCAGGTCAAGTAAATGGAACTACAGGTTATGAGGAGGCGGCAGCCCAGGG
>JABUTQ010000265.1 GCA_021443605.1 Bacteroidales bacterium
TTGGGGCACCACATACGACCTGAAGGGTTTCGCCAGTGCCGACATCGAGTCTGGTTATATGGAGATGGTCTGAATCAGGGTGTTCCACACACTCAAGAACGTGGGCCACAACCACACCGGCAAGACCTCCGGGAATCTGTTCAACCTGTTCAATATGCTCGACTTCCAAGCCTGTTGAAGTAAGGATTTCCGCAACCTTCTCCGGCTGCAGATCAAATTTGAGATAATCCTTCAACCAATTGTAAGAAATAGTCATAATAGTTAAATATTTTCTATTTGAATAATGATTCGATGAATTCTTTTTTGTCGAAAATCTTGAGATCATGTATTTTTTCTCCGATTCCGATGAACTTGATTGGTACCCGGAACTGGTTGCTGATGCCGATTACCACGCCCCCTTTCGCCGTACCGTCAAGTTTTGTCACAGCAAGCGCCGTGACGTCGGTAGCTTTTGTAAACTCCTTGGCCTGCAGGAATCCGTTCTGACCGGTAGAACCATCAAGCACAAGCAGAACTTCGTGAGGTGCATCGGGAATCACCTTGCGCATTACGTTGCGGATCTTGGTAAGTTCGTTCATAAGACCGACCTTGTTGTGAAGCCTCCCTGCGGTATCTATGATTACCACATCTGCTTCGCGGGCTACTGCCGCCTTGACGGAATCAAAAGCTACTGAAGCTGGATCAGAGCCCATCTCCTGCTTTATTATCTCAACACCAGCTCTATCGGCCCAGATGCAGAGCTGATCCACTGCAGCTGCACGAAAAGTATCCGCAGCACCAAGCACCACTTTTTTTCCTGATTCCTGAAGTTGCGCTGCCAGTTTGCCTATGGTAGTGGTTTTGCCGACGCCGTTGACGCCAACCACCATTATCACGTATGGTTTTTTGGAAAAATCGAAAGGTTCGCTCTCATTTACCAAATCGTCACCGCACAGCATAGCCATTATCTCCTCTCGCAGAATTGTATTAAGTTCTGAAGTATTGAGATATTTGTCGCGGGCAACTCGCGCCTCAAGCCGCTCTATGATTTCGATTGTGGTATCGGCCCCCACATCGGAACTTATCAAAGCCTCCTCAATGGCATCGAGGACATCGTCGTCAACCACCGATTTTCCGGCTACAGCGTGGGTAATACGCTCAAAAATAGAGCGTTTAGTCTTCTGAAGGCCAGCCTCGAGCTCGGCAGCCTCCTGAGCCTTATCTTTCTTTCTTCCGAATAATCCCATACAAATGCTTTTAATCTTGCAAACTTACTGAAAATCCGCTACGTATTCAAATAAAAAATAAGTGCCAGATGCCCCGTAAGGGGCAAAAAAAGAGAGGCACACCTTGCGGTATGCCTCCATCTTTATCTGTAGAAAAGATTAGTTGTTCTTGAAATAATCTTTCACCTTGTCAACAGGAACGATTTCCTCTTTGAATGCGTAAGCACCTGAACGGTCAGATTTGACCATACGGATGCATTTAACGACGGTCTTATTCTGTGACTTGTCGCCTGCGAATGTTGCAACTGCTTTCTTTGCCATGGCTAGATTCTATTTAATAATTACTTGATCTCGCGGTGGAGGGTTACTTTACGAAGATACGGATTGTATTTCATACGCTCCAGGCGCTGAGTGGTGTTCTTTTTGTTTTTGGTGGTTACGTATCTTGAGATACCTGGTACGCCGCTCTCTTTCTGCTCGGTGCACTCCAGAATAACCTGTACTCTATTACCTTTCTTTGCCATTGTCGTAAAGTTTAAACGATGTTAATAAGACCTTTTTCCTGAGCGCGTTTGATGGTATTTGCAAGACCGTTCTTGTAGATGGTCTTCATACCGTTGCAAGATACCTTCAAAGTGATAAATCTGTTTTCTTCTTCTGACCAGAATCTCTTAGTCTTGAGGTTCGGTGCGAATTCGCGTTTAACGCGGCGTTTTGAGTGAGAAACGTTGTTTCCAATCATACGTTTCTTACCTGTTACCTGACAAATTCGTGACATTGTGTTTATATTTTTTTAATTTTTTGTCTTTTTTGGGGCTGCAAAGATATTGAATTTTCTGTAAAATCCAAATAATTATTTATTTAAGACCAGCCTTCCTATCCTTGACCATCTGATTCCTCCCTTGGAATTGGCATCTTTCGAGAACCATACAAAAGCTGGTCTTCCGACGATGTGATTCTCAGGGACGAATCCCCAGTAGCGGGAATCAAGTGAATTGTGACGGTTGTCACCCATCATAAAATAGTAGTCCTGCTGGAATGTATAGCTTGTAACCTCTTGGCCGTCAATGTAAAACCTCCCGTCAATCTCGCTGAATTGCTGTTTCTCGTA
>JABUTQ010000434.1 GCA_021443605.1 Bacteroidales bacterium
ATGCCGTTTACGTCCCAGACCATTAGGGGGTGCAGCGGAAATGCCGTAGAAGCATTGCTAACGCGCTTGGAGAATAAGGTATCTATCGGTGAACTCCTTTCTTTGAAAGCGGCGGCACAAGGTTTATCCTTGACTGAATCTCAATATGATGCCGATGAAATATACACCTACGATTGGGCGCTTAATCCTGCAGAAGTAACAAAACTTCTTGCAGGAAACTAAAAACGGAAGGGGCAAGAGAAAATCTTGTTCCCTTCTTACCCATCAATTTCAAAAATACAGTAATGAATAGAAGATATTACATTCGTATAACCCCTGATTATGACATACTTTATGACGATATGAAGGGATGCAGTTATTCCGCCTACGGTGATGAGGTTTATAACTCAGAACCGTCATTGGGCCCGATGTTCCGATTCGCAGTGCCGGGAATAGAGGAATGGCTGAAACGATATGAAGATGCTACTGATTTTGCGGAGACAACCACCTATCCGGATTTTGATTGGAAATCTTGGCATTGGGAGGGTCTTCAGTTCGCAAAGTATATACGCGAGCGACTGCCTTTGTGCTATGACCTATACTATAACTCCCCATACGAGGATAAAAGTGGAACATTAGATGATGAAATATTAGTTGACGACACTATAGACCAACGAATTTCATCACTCGGCAAATACTCCTCATTTATGGGTAAAGCATGTTCAAGGGAGGACAATGTTAAAATTGAGATAGAGAATAAAGATGACAAGCTCCACATAACATTAAGCATAAGGAGTTTAACTGCAACTTTTGATGTCTTGACCGACGATGTTAAAATTCTAAAACAATGGCTTGAAAATATAGCCAAAGGGGTAAATACCTCAGAATGTTATCTGTTTGGAGACAAGAATCTCTTCTTTTTCCCTCAAAAAATTGGCATCCATCCAGAAATGGGAACACTCTGGGTAATGAGCAGATGCAATTCGGAGTTAAGCGCGTATGTCAATCGTCAAGAGTTTGTAAAAGCATTCTATTCAATACTTTTTACAAAACTCGGATTGTGCCACAATACATCTGCAAGTACTGCGGCCGGAAATTTCCTTCAATTATGACAATGACCGCTGCACCTTGTGCTCACCATCCAAACGGTAGCAACAAGGGGAAACATTCTCCGGCACTGTAATTCTTAATTTCGCAAATGCGAAAGTAGACTACTCAATTATGGCAACCACGCGGCACCACCCTGCGCTGCACCCTTTTACCGGAATTGGCAGGGCATATATGGTGTAGCCGTCGTTGGGGATACTGTCCAAGTTGGCCAGTTTCTCGATGTGGCAGTATGCTTTGCGGCGGCCGACGCGATGCCCTTCCCAGATGATGCTTTTGTCCTTAGTCCTGGAGAATTCCTCAGCTTCGAAGGGCAATGGCACGTCCCAGCTCCATCCGTCTGTGCCGCACACGTGCACGCCTTGATCTATCATCCACTCGGTTGCTTCCGCGCTCACTCCTGCGCCTGCCACAAGGTATTCTTTCTTGCCCCAGCGGTTGTCGTGAATTCCCGGAGTTGTGCTACCTTGTGCCCCAGATTTTAAGAGAACGATTTCCCCGGGCTTCAACGTGTGTCCGATCTCCGCAAGTTTGTCGATGAAGTCCTGTCTGCTGATTTTGTAGCCGTCGGGCTTGTCGGAGAAGTCAAGTTTCACTCCAGGTCCGACACACCACTCAAGAGGCACCTGTTCGATTGTCCACGCCTTCTCGCCGCCGGGCATAACAGCTTCGTTTTGTGCGGGATAGTAATGCCAGGGCGCATCCATATGTGTCCCCGAATGGGTGCACAACTTTACGAAATCCACAGCCCATCCGTTTCCTTCCGGCAAATCTGCCTCAGTGGTTCCCGGGAAAAAATCCTTCATTCCCGGAGCTGTCTTTTTATGGTCCCACCGCTCTATATGCGGTATCTGGATAGGAGGGTCGCACGGAAGTTCCTCTTCAAGCAATATGGTCAAATCAACAATTTTCATTGGTTTCTGCATTTTTAATGGTTTAGATTGTCACAAAAGTAGCCTTTTTTCTGCAATAACTTTCATCTAAGCAAAGGGCTGATTGTCACTTTTATGGTAAAACAATTTGAGATATCGGCCATATGCAAAAAATTAAATACTTTTGCGCCCGGTTTTACAATTATAAAAAATTGAGAATATGGCAGAAAAGGCAAAAGAGGGTGCAACCTTGAAACGCAGTCTGAATGCGTTTCATCTATGGGGGATAGCCGTGGGATTGGTTATTTCAGGAGAATATTTCGGATGGAGTTATGGATGGGCTTCTGCCGGCAC
>JABUTQ010000221.1 GCA_021443605.1 Bacteroidales bacterium
CTCTATTCGCTGTTCCATTTCCTCAATCCCGCGATGTTTGGAACAATTGAAAGATTCAATGAAGATTACGGAATCCCTATCCAGAAAAATTCGGACAAAGAGGCAACCCGCTCATTGAAGAGCAAGATTTCTCCGTTCATCCTCCGCCGCTTGAAGCAAGATGTGCTTACCGACCTCCCGGATCGGATGGATCAGATACTCTATGTAGAAATGGAAGGTTATCACAAGGAGTATTACGAAAGCAGGAGAAAATATTATAAAGCAATGATTGACAGCTCAATATCAACCGAAGGCATCGAGAAGAGCCAATTTTTGATGTTTCAGGCTTTCAATGAACTGCGACAGATTGCATCAATTCCCGAAGCAGTTACGGACGGAAAAATCGAATCCGGGAAGGTGCCGGTCTTGATGGAGCGAATAGAGGAGCTTGTGATGTCGGGGCACAAGATTGCGGTGTTCTTCAACTATCTTGCAGGAATAGAGCTCGTTGAAGCAGAACTCGAATCCGCCGGAATCGGCTATGTGACTATGACCGGCGCAACGGGAGACAGGGAACGTGTCGTACGTCGTTTTCAAGAAGATTCTCAGACCAAGGTGATGCTGATGACACTCAAAACGGGCGGTGTGGGGCTTAACCTCACTGCTGCAGATTGTGCTTTCATATTCGAGCCCTGGTGGAACAAGGCTGCCGAAGAACAGGCAATCGGAAGGCTCCACCGAATCGGGCAAACATCGAAGGTGTTGAGTTTCCAGATGATAACCCTTGGAACAATTGAGGAGAAGATTATGGAACTCCAGCAGAAAAAGAAAGACCTTGTTGATGCCCTAATCAGTTCAGACAAGAGTATGTCCAAGTTCCTGAGCCGGGAGGATATAGATTTCATTTTAGGATAATTTACTAAATTTGAGAGAGTTATGAAGATTGACCTGAAACGCCTCTACGAACTTATGGCGTACAGCATAAACAAAGAGGGAGATGTTGCACTGTGTAGCTTGATTGGAGAAAAGAATCTGACTCCCCTGATGAATGAACAATTTTTCATTGATTTCATGAAGAAAGCCTCGGTCGCAGACAAGAGCGCAGCTGCAAAAAAGAAGGTAATGTCTTTGAGCAAAGGGGGATTGGCCACTTTGTGTGCCTTGTATCTGACCAAAAGTGAAGAGAACAGAATAAATTTTCTTGCAAATCTTCCGGATGAAGTTATCAAAACGATGAAGCTCTGTGCGAAGAATTATGTGGTTTTGACAAATGAATTAAGCCATACGATAAGGGAGAAAATCCTCACGGAAGACCGTTACGGCTATAGCAGAATCGTATCGCCGAAATTTGAGGCCTTTTTCAATTCAAAACGGATCTATAGTAGTTATCATCAAAACTTTGCACTGACTCTCAACGAGTTGTCAATCGAACTATTTTCCGATTATTTGGAGATGGGGACAGAGAAAGTGAACGAAACATTCACTCCAGACCCAAGATGGAGGATATACACAACCTCAAAGGATATCTTCTTGACGATAGAATCGTGCAAGATGCTGATAAAGAGAGATTCCATCACTCCGTGGATACTTCCTATGGCATCAATCTGCCGCAAGATAGCTCCAATTGCCGGCATAGACGAAATATTCACCTCAGGCGAGAAGATATGGAAATGGTGGAGGACGGCGACAATGATATTTTCTCTATCAACGACTATGTCATCCAAATCCGGAGAAGGACAGCTCAGAAACGCCGTTTACTGGTTGCTCGATACCCAGAAAAAGAATGGCTCTTACCTCGTAAGAGAGTATTATCTCCCTCATTTAAAGGGATTTGGTTATTCTCTACTTCCAAATGTAGATAACATTACAGACCTCGCTCTCAATTCTTTGAGAGAGTTGTCGAAAAAGATGACCGGCTGGATTCCGTTTGACTTGCTTATGAAAAATATCAGGATATCGGCAACAAGCAATTCTGAGTTTATTGGATATGTCGAAGCCGGATATCATAAAGATATCTTACGGGTAGGAAAATACGACGAAATCCCCTATCCCCTCCTCTACAGATATATCTCAGAACCGGTGGCAAAGATGGTGCTTTTTATTTTTGGAAGCTTCGGACTCGCAGACCTGGTAATAGATGATAGCGACAGTTGCACTTTCAGCTATTATGACCCAATTAGAGGGGTGAGGCTTACTCCTCTCGGCCGTTATATCTTGGGATTGACGGAAAGTTTTGAACTTTCATCGGAAAAAACCGCTGAATATGAGATATTTGAAGACAGGCTTGTGGTAAGGTGCGTATCAAAGGAAAAAGTAGCGGAC
>JABUTQ010000098.1 GCA_021443605.1 Bacteroidales bacterium
ATGATGGCCGGGGGGATTACGGTGGTAGTTACGTTCTTGCTGTTGCTGTATATTCACCTCTCCCTTACATCACTCGTACAAAACTCCAACATTGTCCTGGAACTTTTTAGAGTCACGGAGGTCAACTGGTTCTCAATCATAAGCTTTGTTTCATTCGCACTGTTGTTTGTGGCTTTGTCCTATTGTATAGAGACTTCGTCCGTTCTACTTTTCGGGAAGCGGAAATTCTCCATTATGAGCACGAAGCGATTGCTTTGGTTTGCCGTGATTGCATCCCTTTATTCCGTTTCTGTCGTCTCTTTTGCCGGCTCGCAGAGGGAATGGGAAAACAACAAGGTCTTGACAGACAAGCTGGCCGTCAACAGAGATCTCCATCTTGAGCTCAAACTCAGGACCATTGAGGCTCAAATAGCTTCAGATCAGATGATTTCGACATTCTCCTTCTTCCCTTCCGGCGGTCTTGAAATAATCAAGAACAGGATTGTTGAAAACTACCTGATGAATGCCGTGGGGAACAGATATAATCTCTCTGTTACTGCCTGTGATGCCGGAAATCAATTACTTATAGATCGTAACATACCGCCCGTGAATTGTTATGATTTCTATCAGGATGAGATAATCCGATATGGAGTCCCCCTCTCTCCGGGGTCGAGATTCTTCCACATGGATAGGTTTAACGGCAAGACTTCGTATCTTGGAATATTCGAGTATTTCAATAGACAGACATACGGCACATCAAGACTCTTCATCGAGATTGAGAAAAAATATATTCAGGATTCTTCGGGAGAAGAAGATGATGACTCTGTCCCGAGACAATATTCGTATGCCAAGTATGTTGGTGATAAAATTGCCTATTATTCAGGTGATTACGATTATCCTTCCGAAATAAATACAAGCAGTTTCAAGATGGGATATTCCCGCCACTTGAAATCGGGATACCACCATTTTGTGAACAAGTCTTCGGAAGACGAAATGGTGGTTGTCAGCAGACCTGGAAGAAGCCCGTTCGAATATGTGGTGTTTGCCTCGTATCTGTTCCTTTTTTATGGAGCGGTTCTGGTTGTTGTGACGCTAAGACTCAGGAAAAGGGATTTTATCAGAATCCCGGTCCATACTTTCAAGCGCCGTATCACTCTGCTTGTGACCATCCTCCTTTTCCTGGCCCTTGCCTTTGTGGGTGCAGGAAGTGTACTCTTCACGATTCAACGGAGTGCCAGCGCAAGCGAAGACGATATGAAAACCAATATCAAGGTTATACAGTCGCGTCTTTCCGAGTACTGTCTTTATATTGATAATCAGGGTATTAGAGGTGCTACGCCTCTGTTTGAGGCGGTTGACAGGCTTGCGCGCAATATGCGCCGCGACATCAACCTTTATGATACCTACGGAAGCCTTGTCCGGACAACCCGCTCCGAGCTTTTTGAAAATTTCGTGCTGGGCTCGAGAATGAATTACAAGGCATACAAGGCCATTGCTAAAGACAATGCACTCAGATATATAGCCACGGAGAAGATAGACGGGAACAAGTATTATTCGATATATGCTCCTCTGTTCAATTCCGAAGGAAAGACGGTGGCAATAGTGAACTTGCCTTTGATTGCCCGTTATGAGCAGTTTAGGGAGAATTCACTCTTCTCCATCGCCACAATCATAAATCTGTATCTGCTGCTGATGTTCGTCAGTGTGATTCTCGGAGTTACGATGGCAAATTCCATCACCAAACCAATTACGGAGATTAAATCAAAGATGGAGAGTCTTAGTCTCTCAACGCGCAAACAGCATATCTACTATAAAGATACGAAAGATGAGATTGGCCTTCTTGTAAGTGCATACAACAAGATGGTTGATGATTTGGAAGAGAGTACAAGGCAGCTCTCCGAGAGGGAGCGTGAGCAGGCGTGGAAAGAGATGGCGCGGCAGATTGCACACGAAATCAAGAATCCGCTCACCCCGATGAGGCTCAGTATCCAGCATATGATTCGGTTGAAGAAGAACAATATCCCCGGCTGGGAGACTAAGTTTGACGATTTGAGCCATTCGTTGCTTGAGCAGATCGATATCCTCTCCGAGACCGCAAGCGAGTTCTCTTCATTTGCCAAATTCTATAACGAACCCGCTGTAAAACTGAATCTTGTGGAGTTGATTGATGAGCAGATGGTGCTTTTCAATACCAGAGATGATGTGAAAATTGAATTTGTGAATTTCACAGGGGAGGCGTGGGTATTCGTTCGCAGAAGCCAGATAATCAGGGCTTTCGTGAATCTTATCAGCAA
>JABUTQ010000426.1 GCA_021443605.1 Bacteroidales bacterium
ACACTTGAAGCGGCTGAGAAGAATCCATATTCCTTAGTGCTTGTGAATGAAGAACTTGCGCCGTAGGTATATCCTCTCTGCAGACGGAGTACTTCGAAAAGTTTTCCGCTTGAACCGGCACCAAGTTTCTTGTTGAGGACAGAAAGCTTGTAGTAGTTTGGATCTGAGAAGGTAAGACCTTTACCTATGATGTAAATGTAAGATTGCTTTGATCCCGGGAAATCAACGAAATACATTCCGGCATCCTCGCTTGATCCAACGGTGATTTCGGGAACGGCAACATCTTCACCCTGCCAGCTTGCGAGCGGTGCAAGTGCCTGAGCAACAGTGGCTGCATCAATATCACCGGCAACCTGGATGGAAGCATTCTTTGGAGTGATTGTCTTGAAATAGGCCTTGATGTCATCCATTGTGATGGAGCTGATGCTCTCTTCCGTGGCATAGTCGGCGAGGAAACTATCGCCAAACCAAAGTTTTGAAGCTGTCCTTGAACCGATTGAGGTGATGCTTGATTTAGCTCTTGCGATAGAAGACTTCTGGCTTCTCACTGCGCGGTCGAAAGCGTCGGCGTCAAATTTGGGTTGGGTGAGCATTTCGTTCACAATCTCCATTACTGCGGGGAGATTCTTCTTGAGCGAAGTGACGTTTATCTGGGTGTAATTGGTTCCTGATGAAGCACTTGCAGATGCTCCAAGTTTGCGGAGTGCCTGCTCGAGCTCAACTGCAGTGTGAAGCGCAGTACCATCGTTCATCATACTTGCGTTGATGGCAGCTGTCCCTCTCTTGCCGGCAGGGTCGAGCAGCGAGCCGCCCTTGACGGTGATGCTGAGGTTGACCATCGGAATCTCGTGTTGGCTGATGCCGGAAACCTTGATGCCGTTTGCAAGCGATGCGTGCCAAATCTCAGGAAGATTGGTCTGCGGTGTATTTATCATATAATCAGGCTCTTTGCTGCGGTCAATCTTTGAAGGGGTGCGCTCGTAGTCGTCATCCACGACAGCACCGGCCTTTGAACGCATCGTCTGCTTGGTCTGATCTTCCATCACGAGATCTGCAAGACGGCTCCCGGTGATTGCGAGTTCTTTCTGTCCCTGAGGCACAGCCACAACTGCAACGTAGTTGGCATCTTTCATATACTTCTCATATACGCGCATTACATCTTCTGCTGTCACCTTGTTGAACTCCTCGATATCGTCGATGAACTTGTCGGGCTTTCCGAAAAATTCTTTGTTCTGTGCGAGCATCTGAGCCTTTCCGAGCACACTGCCCAGACGGCGGTAAGCTGAAGTCTCGTTTTCTGCTTTGAGAGATGCAAGTTCATCTTCGTCAACACCATTGGCCTCAAAATCTTTCTTGGCTTTTTCAATGGCAGCCATAACGTCGTCGATGTGTACTCCGGGGAATGCGGTGATATTGATGTCAATCATACCTGCACTTTCGCGTGAGCCGTTGTAGATGCTGGCGCTCGGAGCGAGTTTGGTTTCAACGATATTCTTATAGAGAGGCGAGTTCTTGCCACGTCCGAAGAGGCTGCAGAATGCATCGAGGGCAGCTTCGTCCTTATGCCCCTGTGCAACTGCCGAATATGCAATTTCCACTGCCGGCATGTTGGCAAATTGGTCTTCGTAATATACGGCCTTTGTCTCGGGAAGAGTCACGTCCCAAACTGCAGGTTTCTCTACAGGGTGTCCCGGAATTTCAGCGAAGTACTTCTCTATCATAGCCTTAACCTCTTTGGTGTCAAAATCACCGGCGATACAGAGGGTGGCGTTTGAAGGAACATAATAAGTTCCGTAAAACTCCTTGACGTCTTCGATTGTCGCAGACTTGACATCCTCGAACTCACCGATTACAGTCCAGCTGTAAGGGTGTCTTGCGGGGAAGAACTCTTTGCACATAATGCCGTCCATCATTCCGTAGGCATTGTTGACCTCGGTCTGGCGCTTCTCGTTGCAGATAACGTCGATTTCGCGCTCCAAACCGCTCTGTGTCACTGTATTGATAAAATAACCCATACGGTCTGATTCCATCCAAAGAATCTTCTCGAGGGCATTGCGGGGAACGCACTCGAAATATATGGTGTAGTCGTTTGAAGTACCGCCGTTGAATGTGCCGCCCATATCGGCAATCATATTGAAGAATGCGTTGCGGGGGAGATTTTCAGAGCGCTGGAAGAGCATATGCTCAAAGAAGTGGGCGAAACCGGTCTTTCCCTCTTTTTCACGCGCGCTTCCCACGTGGAAAGCGATTGCCTGGGCCACGATAGGGTCGCT
>JABUTQ010000242.1 GCA_021443605.1 Bacteroidales bacterium
ATGTATCTCTTTTACAAATATATCGGCTTCCCCGAAACCTGGCGCACCCCTTCGGAATGTTGGCCGGTGATGGTGGCTCTTGTAGTTGGAAACGTAATCCTTGCCTATATCATTCTCAAATTATACGATCTGCCGGTCAGAAAATGGTTGACAAAAAAAATAATCGATAAGCAATGATTGTCAAGCTCTTCATAGGGACATACGGCTCGAATCTATATATATGTCCGTTCAATGTCGAGAACTTCACATTCGGAGAATTGCACGCAGTGGCGACAGACAACCCATCTGCAATTCTTTTAGGAGAAAAGACATTCTACTGCGTAAACGAAACCGATGGAAACGCAGCTGTTACAAGCTTTGATTTACAGACATTTAATTCATACGGAAGGATTTCCGGCCCCGGTGAATCCCCTTGCAGCCTTTTCCTTGACGCAAACCGCAATCTGCTGTTGACTGCCGACTATGGCGGGGGCTCTGTCACAGCGTTCAGTCTCCTCGAAAATGGAGCTGTAGGCCACAAGGTGCAACAGTTACAATTCGGCGAACAATCGAGAATGCATCAGATTATTCCTTTTAATGACGATTATCTTTTCGCCTCAGACCTTGGTTGCAACTGCATACGGATTCTGAGATTCAATGGCAATTCTTTAGTAGAAGTTAAGGGTGCCGAGTTTTTCTGCGGAGAAGGATCCGGACCAAGGCACATGACACTAAACAGCTCAAAGACAAAGCTTTACTGCATCTGCGAAAAGAGCGGGGAACTCCTCGCTTTTGATGTGGCCTTAGAATGTAAAAAACCGGTTCTCTCACTGTGTCAACGCGAAATGGCAGAGGAAGTGCCAGCGCACGGCAGTGGAGACATCCTCATTCACCCTTGCGGCAGATTCATCTACACTTCGCACCGACTTGTAAACGACGGAATATCAATTTATGAAATCACAGCTGAGGGTCTTGTAAAGAGAGGATACACTAAAACCGGAATCCATCCGCGTGGCCTTTGGCTCTCACCGGACGGCTCGGCTCTGCTTGCAGCCTGCGGCAACAGCAACCGAATCGAAGCATACAGAATAGACCAGAATACCGGTTTGCTGACACTTGTAAGCACCATTTCATTTGAAAACGAGAGGCCGGTCTGGATAACTGACGCCTCTTCAAAGCGGTAATCAAAGCTACAAACCTTCTATCACAAACCCGAGGCCGCCCTCTTCGGGTTTGAATGCTTTTATCGAGGCCCCGTGCAGATGCACTGCATTGCGGACAATTGAGAGTCCCAAGCCGGATCCTGGCACTTCGCTTCTGGCTACTGAACCTCGCCAAAAACGGTCGAAGATGTGCTCAAAATCGTCTTCGTCAGCGATACCGCAACCATTGTCTTTATATATAACTCCGGTTGAGGCTGAGCCTTCCACAATAATCTCCGCCCCTTTTCCGGCATATTTAACGCTGTTCTCTATCAGATTCCGGAAAATAGCATATAGCAATTCCCTGTTTGCCGTCACTTCAAAACCTTCCAAAATATTGTTCATACATCGTATGTCCTTTTCTGCCATAGCGGTTGACATCTCATCAATTACCTGATCCACAACTGCTTTCAAGAACAATTTCTCCTTTTTGAAATATTGTGGAGCCTCTTCCATTTTTGTAACGATGGAGATGTCGCGAATCAATTCTGAGAGACGCAATGATTGGACAAATGCCCTTTTCGTGTATTCATTCCGCTTCTCCTGCGGACATTCGGGATGGTTCACAAGTATTTCCAAATAGCCCTGGATTCCGGCAACGGGAGTTTTCAACTCGTGGGATATGTTGCCGGTCATCTGGTGTTTAAGGCGTCGTTTCTCCTCTTCGGAACGCTCCCTCTCACGCCTCTGCGCCTTGTCTATCATAATGTAGATGCATAAGAATGCGGCAAGTGCGATTGCGCAGATTCCAGCCATCAACGGCCAGTCCGTACTGAGAAAATGCTGTAAATCAAGCTCAAATACCTGAGCCACGCGCACTATGTCCCCATCGGGAAGCTTTTTGGCATAGTATATATACGGCAAAGAAGAGGTCTCGGATTTTCTCACCGACACCCCATCCCCTTTTGCTATGGCATCCACGATTTCCGGCCTGTCCGAATGGTTCCCGAGATTGCTCCCGAATGAGTCGAACGAAACGTTTCCGACACTGTCAATTACAGTGATGCGTATATCGTCCGGAATAAATGCAGAGAGGGTATCCAAGTAAGATATACCGCCATTCGGGATATTGCCGTCAGAAGATAT
>JABUTQ010000276.1 GCA_021443605.1 Bacteroidales bacterium
ATTATTCCGTCTGTGATGAACGATCTGATTTTCATTGCATCCGTTATTCTGGAATTGAGCTCTCCGCTCCCACGGATTGCGAAGAACCCGACCGGGAGCTTGAACAGATGCTCTATGTAATCGGTGATGAGCCTGTGGTCTATGTTTACCCCCACCTTGAGGGTGAGGAGTGTCTGCGCCAGGCCTGACATTGCAGATACGGCGACAAATGCCCCCATCGCTATCCCTATGAGAGACAGAAGGTTCCTGTCTCCTGTCGGGAGCACGTTGTCTATTATCTGCTGAATAAAGATGGAGGAGCTGATACCGGTTGCAATATAGACGATTGCGAGCAAGAGAGAGATAAACAACGAACCATAATTGGACAAGATGATGGCCATAAGCCTTCCCGTGACACTTTTTACCTTGTTTTCGGGTTTGAATGAAGTGCCGGGGCAGACAGTGACCAGGTATCCGCTCCACCATCCGGAGATTTTTTCTTCTGTGAGAGTATGGTGTTTCCCGTCAGCCGGGTCCATTATTTCGTATCCTTTATCGGAGATTTTGCACAACACTACAAAGTGGAGGTCACCTTGGTCATTCATAACATGCAGTATTGCAGGAAGTTCTATGTCTTCCAGCGCGTTGATGTCTTTTTCGGAAGATTTGAGGGGCTCCGCATCCATCCCGATTTTCTCACACGCCTCCACAATCCCCTTGAGGGTGGTCCCCGCCTTGCTTGCGCCACAAGCCTCCCTTATTGTAATGAGCGGCAGCTGCAGCCCGTACCCGGACGCGATATAAGCGATGCAGGCTACTGCGCAGTCTGTAACATCGTGCTGTCTTATTCCTCTTTCCCTTTTCATAGTTTGAAATCTCAAAAAAAAGAGGAGCGACTCTCTTTCACGGGTTCCCTACCATCCCCCTGCATATACTTGGTACGGAACAATCTTTCCCACTGTCGCTCCCCGCGTTCTTTCGAGAGCAAAGTAGGAGGATTTTTTTTCGCCGGAAGGTGTCGCAAAGACAATTATTCAAACAATTGCCTTAAAGTGCACAAGTTTGCTGATTTTAAAAAAGTGTCTTCAAATATGGAAATATGTTGTTTGCCGCCTCCAAGAGGTATGGAAAAAATATTGAAGATTCCAGCTTGTCATTGGAAATGATTTCCACTGAGGTATTTAGAGTATCAATAAAATATGCGATGGTGCAAAGAATCAACAATGTCCAGGCAAAAGCGAACGCCATTCCGAGCAATCTGTTGACCCATCCGAGGAGGGTGATTTTCACAACTTTTTCAATCAGCTGGCCAATTATGTTGAGCAAAAGGGCCACAGCAATGAATATTATGGTGAATGAGATGACCTTTATCCATTTGTCCGAAACTGTGATATAGGGGATAATCCATTCAGAAACTTTGCCCGAAAACCGCAGTGAAAGGGTGATTCCGAGAAAAATCACAAGGAGTGAAACAATCTGCTTTACAAGGCCGTTCTTCAATCCCAGGAAGATGGCGGGGAGGAAGCAGCACAGAATGATGATGTCAATTGTAGCCATAAAAATCGTTTGCCCAAAATTAGTTAATTATACTATCTTTGCAACTTTAAATTTTAAGATATATGAGTTTTACCGAGTACGACAAGTTGGATTTGGTCGATGTAAATCGCACAGTATTAGATAAATGGCAAAAAGAAGATACCTTTGGAAAAGTTCTGGAATTGAGAAAAGGACAGCCCAAGTTTGTCTTCTTCGAGGGGCCTCCTTCGGCAAACGGAATGCCCGGAATACACCACGTGATGGCTCGTTCAATCAAAGATACGATCTGCCGTTACAAGACACAGAAGGGGTATCTGGTTGAGAGAAAAGCGGGATGGGACACACACGGCCTGCCCGTGGAGTTGGGAGTCGAGAAGATGCTCGGTATCACCAAGGAAGACATTGGCAAGAAGATTTCCGTGGAGGAATACAACAAGACCTGCCGTCGTGAGGTGATGAAATATACCGCCGAGTGGGTGAATCTTACCCAGCGCATCGGTTATTGGGTGGATATGGACAACCCTTACGTCACCTATAATAATAGTTACATCGAAACTTTGTGGTATCTGCTCAAAGACATATATAAAAAGGGATACCTTTATAAAGGATATTCAATCCAGCCTTTCTCTCCCGCTGCGGGTACCGGCCTGAGTTCGCACGAGCTCAACCAGCCCGGATGCTACAGAGATGTGAAAGATACAACGGCGACAGTACAGTTTGAGGTAATCAAGAATGGAAAATCGGG
>JABUTQ010000072.1 GCA_021443605.1 Bacteroidales bacterium
TGTTAAATAATGCAGTTAGTCATAATATTTCATTATATTTGTCTTGAAAAATTATGAAGCTTAATAGTTGCTATGATAGATAAGAGAATTATAGAAAAGGTTCTTACAGAGCAACTTGAGGAAATTGAAGAATTGAAGAAAGCAAGCCTTTGTCCTCGTGAAGAAGAGTTGCAGGTGGACTTTGAAAGCGGGCTTGCTCAGGTGGTGATAGGCGTTAGGCGAAGCGGCAAATCAATTCTTTGCCACAATGTGCTGATGAAACTTGGAGAAAAGTTCGCTTATGCAGATTTTGATGATGAGCGTTTCAAGGATATGACGAGTGACGATCTCGACAATGTCCTCGAGGTCCTTTATAAAATCAATGGCGATTTCAACGTCCTTCTTCTTTCATGAACCGATAGTGCTTTACCCGTTCTCATTCAAAGAGTTTTGCTTATACAAAAAGGTTGATATAAGCAGACTCACTACTTTGGCTGAAGGTATCCGACGCGCTGCATTTGATGAATATCTGGGGCAGGGCGGATTCCCTGAATTGATGCATATACAGAATCACACCAAGTATATTGGCACCCTGGTTGACAACATCTTGAAGCGGGATATTGAGAAGAGATATAAGATCAAGTACAAGCTTGCATTTGAGAATCTTGCACAACACCTGCTTAATGTCTCACCTGCCAATATAAACTTTCAAGGATTGTCAGATACCATTGGATTGAAATCCATTCATACTACAGAGAATTATGTCAAGTACTTGAACGACGCCTATCTAATTCGCCTGCTTCAGAAATACTCTCCGAAGAGCAAACAGAGAATATGTGATGGGAAAGTCTATACTGTTGACGTTGCTTTGATGAGTGAACGCGTAGGTGCCCTTGCCGGTGATAATTTTGGCTGGCGTCTGGAAACGCTTGTATACATCGAACTTCTTCGCAGAAACACGCCTCTGGAACAGGATGTTTTCTACTATAAAAAGAGGCCGAAGACAGAAGAATGCGACTTTGTAGTCTGCAAGAAGAATAAAGTCTTACAGGCTATTCAGGTTTCCTATGATATTTCCGGTGCTCAGACCCGTAAGCGTGAAATCAACGGCCTGATCGCAGCAGCCAAGGGTACGAAGTGCACTGACCTTCTGCTGATAACCGACCACGAACGCGCCGATATTGATGAACAAGGCTACAAGATAGCCATCCGCCCTGCATACGAATGGATGTTGGAGAAATAAAGTGCAATCGGAGTATAATATATTTGCCAACCATAAAAGCGATATCAAGAATATGCCAAAATACATAATAATGACTTATATTTCGCTGTGTATGAGAAAGTTATCCTTGTTTTTTCTTGTTGTATTGTTTGCCGTAGGTTGTAATCCGGATGAGATTAAACCGGACCCGATAATTGACTATAAAGGCGGACCTGTCCGTTTCATCGGCAAGGATGGTGGTCAGATTGCCATTATCTTTACCACCAATAACGAGTGGTCAGTATCTTCGTCAGAGACATGGCTCACCGTCAGTCCATCGAAAGGGCTGCCAGGAGAGAGTTCCGTTGTCGCAAAGGCTTCGGCCAATCCGGACTATGATTTAAGGAGCGCCCTTGTCACGATTACGTCGGGCGGCATCCAAACGAATGTCAGGGTTCATCAGCTCACGAACGAAGGAGTCATTCTCCCTGAGACGACTTTTCTGGTGGAGTCTGCCGGAGGAAAATTGAAGATACCCGTAAAAGCCAACATCGAATACTCTTGCACGGTGGCGGAGGGATGCAAAGATTGGATAACCGTCATCAAGGTTCAAACCAAAGGATTGGAAGACTATTTTTTGGTATTGGAGGTTGCCGAAAACACGGGCTATGATGAACGAGTCGGGCAGGTAAAGGTGGCAGGAGCTGGGGAGGTCGAGAAAGAAGTCACAATTAATCAGAAAGGAGACCCATCGCAGGAAATAATAGTATTTGAAGATAGTTATGCAAAGAGTGCTTGTGTGCGTAACTTCGATACAAACGGGGATGGTGAGATTTCAATTAAAGAGGCCGCAGCCGTCACAAAAATACTTTCAGGATTCCTCACAGAAAATGAGAAAAGTAACATTGTCAACTTCAATGAGTTGCAGTATTTTACTGGGATAAAGACAATCCCCGAGGAATGTTTTCATGGTACGGTTACTCCTTGTAGACTTGAAAGAATATCTATCCCCGAAAGTGTGACTTCCATCGGAAAGAGTGCATTCTCTGGCTGCAGTAGTTTG
>JABUTQ010000401.1 GCA_021443605.1 Bacteroidales bacterium
AACGAGAATCTGAAAGGAGACACTATCCTGTACTGATATCTGCGCACGTCTGTGGTGCTTTCATAGCTCCTTCCATTTGTGAAGGCGGATCTCATATACTGCTCTTCACTCTCTGTGATGTTTAAAAGTGTAGGGGTGGTGATTGTGGCTCCAATTCTGAATCCACCGATGAGATAGATGAGTCCGAACTTGCCGCTGACACCTGTTCCGGTTGTCCTTTGGTAGTAATTGTGTCTCATTTCCTTGAAACCGTCGTCAAACGTATCAGTTTTTGCTGTCTCTGTATATATCTCATCTGCAGCATAATCCAAAGTGTGGAGATTGAGGTTGGCTCCGAAGAAGAAGCAGTCGTTTACGTTGCCGCTGAAGTTGAGAGCCCATTGATATGCCCCGCCTCTGGTTCTGCGGTAAAACTCCTGGTCGAGATCACCTCCCACGAAAATCAAATCGTCATAAATATTTTCCGTGGAGCCGATATATTCATTGTTAGGACCTTCAAGCTTAGAAATGAGGTATGTGTCCCAAGCAAGAAGACTTGATGCCGGCACTCCATAACCATTTGTAAAATATGACATATCCTTGACTTCTGACTCGCTGATGCCATTGAGATAGCAAGATGCCGCTCCGAGCCAGGTAGATTGGGAAAAATTGCTGTTCACACAATCGATGATACTGTTGAAATCGTTTGTGCGATTGCCGACAAAGCCGATTGAATAGTTCAACAACCCGCCGTAATTGCCTGTGTTGAAATTAAATGAAACGCCCACGTTCGGCACGTAGAAATTGAAGACGCTCGAATTGATGGAGCTGTTGCCATTGATGGAGGCATTGCCGTAGCTTCTTCCAAAATTTCCCGAGATAGAGAATTCTGACGAACGCAATACTGCTGTGGATGCGGGGTTGATGGATACGGCTCCAAGATCTCCGCCGAGTGCGGTGAAGGCGTTCCCCATTGCAATGGTCCTCGCGCTACCTTCGTAGAGGTTTTCCGAGCACCTCGCCGCTTCTGCAGCATAATAAGCAACCTGCGCATTTGCAAGGCAGGGGATTAAAGCCGCCAGAAGGAATATATGTCTAATGTTTCTCATTTGTCTGTGAATTAAAATGTTACGAAATAATGAATAATTGTGACACGAACGTTATCTTCTGCCGCCGCCGCTGCGACCTCCACCCGAGAATCCGCCACCGGAGAATCCACCGCCACTGCGACCACCACCGGAATATCCACCGCCGGAGAATCCGCCACCGGATCTGCCGCTCGAGTAACTGCCGCTCGACCTGCTGCTGCCGGAATAGCTACCATTCGACCTGCTATTGTATGTGTTGTTTGACCTGCTGTTGCTATTGTTGTAGCTGTTGTTTCGGTTTGTCGATGACGAGCTTCTGGTGACGCTGCGACTATTGCCCGAGGATGAACGTGAGGTCCCGTTGCTGTAGCTGCTGCTTCTGGTTCGGCTCGTTGCCGAATTTGAACTTGAGTAAGATCCGCTCCGGCTTGAGCTTGAACTTGAGCGTCTTACGTTGCTGGATGTGCTTGCCGAATCGTAGCTGCGTCGTGCGCTGACCACATTTCCCGTAGATCTCGGGCTCCCTGAAGTCGAGCCCTTCTTTGCATATACATAATTGTTATTGATGATGATGGGGCCCGGGCCGGGATAATACCAAGGGTCGTACCAAGGACGATACCAGGGGCGATACCAAGGGTCACGCCAAGGACCATACCAAGGGTCGTAGTACCAAGGGTCGTACCAGCGATTCCAACCCCACCAACCTGCCACAAAAGCAGCTCCGCATCCCCAGCAGCAGTTGTTGAACCAAGGTTTATCTTTTACCGATACATATATGTCTCCATCAAATTTGCGAATCCTCATTTCGTAAGTCTCTCCTTCGAGAAGGACATCATCCCCCTCGTAAACTTCTTGATACACAACTTTTTGCGGCTCGCGAACCTCAGCTCTGTCCTGCCTGATTACGATATTGCTCCCATAAACGGGATCTCCATTGACACCATTGGAATAGTATCTGGAACTTCCGCAGGAACTAAGGATAAATACGCCGAAAATTGAAAGAAATAACCAACTGTTTTTCATATTTACCTCCTGTGTTATCTTTTTTTTCTATTTTTGCAGACCAATATTTTTACAAAAATATCAAAATTCATACCAATAACAAATAATAATGGCAAAGGAACTTACAAACAGAGAAGAAAACTATTCTCAATGGTACAACGACCT
>JABUTQ010000279.1 GCA_021443605.1 Bacteroidales bacterium
GCGCTCCGTTTGTGTGCATTGAGCCGTGGTATGGCCGCACCGACAGCGTAGGATATGACGGAGAGTTCGTAGAGAGGAAATGGATGAACATCCTGAACCCGTCCGAGACGTTTGATGCTTGCTATGATATTGTTATAGAGTAAATTAGAAAGTTATGTGTTCTGAAGAGATTCTCAGGAAACAGATTGCCCAAATGCTTGTCGTGGGATTTGAAGGGACCGAAGCGGGGAAGGAGAGCCACATTATACGGGATATAAAAGAATATGGGCTCGGCAGCGTGATTCTGTTTGAGTTCACCGGGAGAAACGTGGCATCCAAAGAGCAGTTGAAAACGCTTTGCACCAATCTTCAGACGGCGGCGCAAGGTGACCTTTTGATAGCGATAGACCAGGAAGGTGGAGATGTCAACCGACTCAAGGCCAAGTACGGATTTACCGATTTCCCTTCAGCGGCATACCTTGGAAGCCACTCCGATGAAGAAACTTCCCACTGGGGGGCAGAGATGGCAAACACCCTTGCCGAAATGGGAATCAATCTGAATTTTGCCCCCTGTGTGGATGTGGATGTGAATCCTGCCAGCCCGGCGATAGGGGCGCGAGGACGCAGCATTTCCGCCAATCCCGAAGTTGTTGCCCGAAAGGCATCCCTTTGGATTGAAGAACACTCGAAGAGGAATATCATCTCTTGTGCCAAACACTTCCCCGGGCACGGCAGCGCATTGACCGATACCCACAAAGGGCCGGCGGACGTTACGGACACTTGGCAAGATTATGAGCTTTATCCGTATAAGTATCTGATAGAGAGGGGCCAAATTGATATGGTGATGGTGGCGCACGTGTTCAATGCCCATCTCGACAATGAAAATCCCGCATCCGTCTCTTCAAAAATCATCAACGGCCTGCTTCGTGAAAAACTGCACTTTGATGGCGTGGTGGCCACCGATGACCTTGGTATGGGGGCTCTTTCAAATTCATTGTCCTATTCAGACATCGTAGAAAAGACAATCAATGCCGGTGCCGATTTGCTTTGCATCGCCAACGAATCTTCTCCCTACAATCCAGATATTGTCCCTCAGACTATCAACTTGATTTTCAATAAGGTAAAGGAGGGAAGGATAGCTTTAGAACGCATAGAGGAGTCTGCCGGTAGAGTGGCTGCCCTCAAGCGGAGACTAAACAACAATCTTATCCGACGATAGCTTTCAGCCGGGAGATTTCTTCGGGCCAGAGTTCCGGGACTGGAGTTTCGAGCACGAATGGGATACCATCCAAACGGCTGTCTTTCATCAGTTTTTCGAATGTGGCAAAGCCAATAAATCCCGCTCCGAGACTGTCGTGGCGGTCAACGCGGCTGCCGGCTTCTTTCTTTGCGTCATTAAGGTGCATCCCCTTGAGGTATTTCAGTCCTACAATATTGTCCAAAGCAGAGATGATGTTCTCGTAACCGGACATCACCACCCCTTTGCCGGTAGGTTTGCTTGTTGCTCCGAAAAGGTCTTGAATCTGTTCGGGATTGTCGTTCCAATCGTATCCGGCAGCAAAAGCGTGGCAGGTATCGATGCAGATTCCCACGCGGCTCTTGTCTTCCACATTGTCGATTATCTGAGCCAGATGCTCGAAACGGAATCCGAGATTGGAGCCCTGTCCGGCGGTGTTCTCTATCACTGCCATCACTCCCGAAGTCTTGTCAAGGGCAATGTTGATGGATTCTGATATTCTTGCAAGGCAATCATCCACGCCAATGGCATTCAGATGACTCCCGGGATGGAAATTGAGCCGGTCCAGACCGAGTTGCGCACAACGGCTCATCTCATCTACAAAAGCTGCCCGAGACTTTCCAAGTCCCTCAGCTTCAGGATGTCCAAGATTTATCAAATAGCTGTCGTGCGGCAAGATGGAAGAGGGGACAAATCCATACTCATTACATCTTTCTTTGAATAGTCTGATGCTCTCTTCTGACAATGGAGCGGCACTCCACTGTTTCTGGTTCTTTGTGAAGAGGGCGAATCCCGTAGCCCCGATTGCTTGTGCGTTCTGTGGAGCATTCTCCACTCCACCGGAAGCGCTGACGTGTGCACCTATGTATTTCATTGCTATACTCAAGTTTCGCAAGTAATAAAATTTATTAATATTCAACTATTTATGCGTACTTGCGAAACTTTTTTTCCTCGCACAAATTGCTGTTTACGTTACCCCATCCCTAAATCCCTTCCCTCGGGGAAGGGACT
>JABUTQ010000123.1 GCA_021443605.1 Bacteroidales bacterium
CCTTGGAGAAAATTCTTCTTGGTCTTGATGTCTATGATTCCACCGCTCCCTTGTGCATCATATTTGGAACTTGGGTGAGCCATCACTTCAATCCGGTCTATAGTTGCGCCATCTGTCGATTCCAAAAAGGCTTCGAGGCTTTTTCCGCTCAGGTGGCTCGGGCGGCCATCAATCCAAACCGCTACAGCCGAGCCGTTTAGTTTCACGTTCCCTTCCATATCGATGCTTACCCCTGGTGCCTTGCGAAGAATCTCTTTGGCATTCGACCCCTGTGTGGCAACGGCATCCGCCACATTCATCACTATCTTATCCACCTTCATCTCTATAAGAGGCTTTCTTGCAGACACTTTCGCCCCTTCAAGATACTCTGTGTCTTGCTCGAGAGCAAAATCCAATGTAACACTATTGTTATTGATAGATATATGGCTCGTTGATGTCTTGTATCCGATAAATGAAGCTTCCACACGATAATCGCCCGATTTAATGTTTGATATTTCGTAAAGACCATTGTCATCAGAGGTCGTTCCGGCAACAAGAACAGTGTCGGATTCATATATCGCAATAGTGGAAAAGGGGAGGGGAAGGCTGCTTTTGCTCTCTAATATTGTCCCTTTTATCTTGTTCTGCGCCATTACAGATACAGGGAGAAACATCATCAATGAGAGCGTTAGCAGATAGAACTTTTTCATAATCAAATACTTATCTTAATATATCTCCTATTTTTGCTTTGTTTTGCACTGCAAATATATATAAAATTATAGATACTATGTATCACAAAGTACTAAAATTTTCAAAAAAATATTTTACACTTATGAAAATAGAATAATTAACTAATTTTGCGTAATAAATTTGACTATGAATATTTATTCCGGAGAACTTATAGCATTGTCAGTTGCGGTGTCGTGGACAATCACGGCACTCTTCGCGGAGACTGCAAGCAAAAGGATAGGGGCATTGTGTGCAAACATCATAAGGATGGGACTTGCACTTGTACTACTTTCGATACTTCTTTGGTTTACAACTGGTTATCCTTATCCTACATTTACAGACAAGGAGACTTGGATCTGGCTCGCGGCTTCAGGTTTGACCGGATATGCCTTCGGCGATACATGCCTTTTCAACTCATATCTTATCATAGGCTCCCGTTTCGGACAGTTGATGATGACGCTTTCATCTGTGTTTGCTGCTGTAGCGGGATATTTTATCCTCGGCGAGACATTATCGTGGAAAGTACTTGTAGCGATGGCCGTAACTCTCACAGGTATAGCTATATCCGTACTTGGACGCAAAGAAGGGGATAAGAGTGCGACTCATTCCGGAATAAAACTTAAACTCCCTTTAAAGGGAATCTTGCTCGGAATAGGCGCTGCACTCGGACAAGGTGTAGGGCTCGTTCTCTCAAAACAGGGACTTCTGCACTATGGAGAATCTGTAGGTGACAACCAAAGGGTTCTGTTTATGATGCCGTTTGCCGGAACTTTTATCCGTGCAATTTTCGGCCTGATATCTTTCTTGCTGATAGCGATGATTCAGAGGAAACTCGGCAATCTCAAACTTGCCTTCAATGACAAAAAGGGGCTCAGGGACATCACATTGGCGACTGTTTTTGGCCCGTTTATCGGTGTTTCCCTCTCTCTGATGGCGGTTGAATACACTTCCACCGGTATCGCACAGACGATTATGGCCCTTACGCCCGTGCTGATTCTCCTTCCCGCCCGCATCTTCTACCATCAGAAAATCACCGGCAGGGAAGTCCTCGGAGCCATCATCTCCGTCCTCGGCGTATCGATGTTCTTCATATTGTAGTCTTTACGTCCTGAGCAGCCCGTCATTCTGAGCGTTAGTGGCTTGTCATTCTGAGCGTTAGTGGCTTGTCATTCTGAGCGTTAGTGGCTTGTTATTCTGAGCGAAGCGAAGAATCCCCACGAATAAAGACCTCCACTGCCTTTGCCGGAGAAACTTTGCCTAAGAGAAATATTTCGCGAAGCGGGGATTATTTTGTTTTTCGTGGTAAAGTTTCCTCCGGCAAAGCAGCTTTTCTCGATGAGATTCTTCGGCTTCGCCTCAGAATGACGACCCCGCTCGGAAAACAAAACTTCGTTTTGCTTTTCGCTCTTCGTTTTAAGGGGCTCTGCCCCTATTCCGGCGGGCTAAAGCCCTGCTGCTCGGGCCGCAAGTCCACCGGACTTGCTGTAAACAC
>JABUTQ010000238.1 GCA_021443605.1 Bacteroidales bacterium
CCCAAATTAAATTATAGATTTTTAGTATGCCTGTGCAATGGCGATAAAGTCGTCAGCCTTAAGCGAAGCGCCGCCGATGAGGCCGCCGTCGATATCCGGGCAAGCAAACAATTCCTTTGCGTTTGAAGGCTTGCAGCTGCCACCGTAGAGAATTGTAATTTCCTCTGCAAGTGCACCAAACTTCTCGCGAAGCAGACCACGGATATAAGCATGGATTTCCTGTGCCTGCTCTGCTGTTGCTGTAAGACCTGTTCCGATAGCCCATACAGGCTCGTAAGCTACAACTACCTTTGCCATCTGCTCTGCAGAAAGGCCGAAAAGAACCTCTTCGATTTGAGCCTTAACAACCTCAAAGTGACGGCCGGCAACTCTCTCGTCTTTCATCTCACCCACGCAATAAATTGGTTTTAAACCATTTTCAAGGGCAAGAGCCATCTTCTTTACGAGTGTCTGTGAAGTTTCTCCGTAATACTGGCGTCTTTCAGAATGGCCAAGGATTGTGTATGTGCATCCCACAGATGCAATCATAGATGCGGCAACCTCTCCGGTAAATGCACCCTTGGGCTCGTCTGCGCAGTCTTGTGCACTCACGGCAACGGGAGTCTTGCAAAGGATTTCACTTACGGGGACAAGATGTGTGAAAGGGGGAGCAACGATCAACTGAACGTCAGCAGGAATCTCTTTTACGCGTGCAGCAATGGCCTCTGCCAGAGCTTTACCCTCTGGAACTGTGGTATTCATCTTCCAGTTTCCAGCAACAATTTTCTTTCTCATTATTATCAGATTTTAGTGGGTGCGAAGTTAGAAAAAAAATAAAAAAGGCAAGCAAAAACGCTCGCCTTTAATCTATTTTATCTGTGGAATCCGCCACCGCCCATCATCATAGGGGGGCCCATATGTCCGCCACCCATTCCCGGGCCGCGTCCGCCACGATTACCGCTCCTCATATTGCCGAACGAGCCGAAGCGGAATGTGAAGCTGAGCATGATGTATCTGCCGAGAGTATTGTTGCTGACATCCTGTATGTAGTTGTCGGCAATGGTTCTGTAAGTGTTCTTGCTCTGGCCGAGAATATCGTAGCACTTGAGTGAGATTGTGGCCATCCTCTTGAGTATCTGAGCACTGACCTCTGCGTTCCATACAAATGTAGGATCGTTGTATCCTGATGTGTATCCATTATAGAAAGTGTAACGGGCATCTGTTGCAGCGGAGAAAATCTCGGCAAAGTTCCAGTTGATATTACCATTGATGGATGTAGTCCAGGTTGCACCCACGTTTGTGGTGGTAATCTGGTACCAAGATTTTGAGAAACGGGTATTACCGCCGAGTGAAACCTCGAGATGGTCTCCACGATATGTAAACCTCAACATCTCCATAAATGAAAGTGTGTTGTAGTTGTTCTCATCGTAGTTCTTCAAATCAAGATAAGATTCGGGGTTGGTACCATCAATTCCCTCTTTCCCCACAAAGCTCATAGAGTTTGCGTAATTGATTGATGCATTGTTCATTACAGAGAATTTGCTCTTTGAAATAGGGGTATTGAACATCACTCGTGCATTTGCAGAGAAAGCTCCCTTCTTATTGTTGATAGGCACTCTGTAAGTCACACCGCCTTTATCCACCCACGATGCGTTCACGATGTTGTTCATATTGTAGTTCAAGCCGAGACTTCCGTTTACGCTTGAGAATGTCTCGCGGTTGTTGTTGTGGAAGTCGGTGTTCAGGCTGTGAGAAAATGAAGGAGTCAGGTTCGGATTACCTCTTGAGATGTTGAGAGGATTCGTGTTGTCCTCAACCGGCTGCAGTTGTGTGATTGAAGGCTGGGTTGAACGGCCGTTGTAACGGAGACGCAGCGATGAATTATCATTGAAATCGTAATCGAATCTGGCGGTAGGTGCCCAATTTATAACGCTGTTGGTATAATTTGTGGTCTTGCCATTCTGGGTTGTGTTGTTTATCTGTTTAGTAGGTTGGATACCGGCTCCGATTGTGAGTCTGTACTTGTCGCCCTGCTTCTGGATGTTGAATCCCCCGTTATGGTTGATGTTCACGTTGTCGATATGATTTGAATACTGCTCATCGAGAATCGTGTATTTGCCTTGTTCATCCTTGTCGTAAGTATCTTTCCTTGAATCCGATTTGGTGTAATTGATACGATAAGTCAGTTCCAGGAAGAATTTGTTTCCCAATGGCTC
>JABUTQ010000423.1 GCA_021443605.1 Bacteroidales bacterium
GCAAAGGTGCTTGGGACAAAATTCAACCTTTCTGCATACGAAGATGATGATAATGTGAAGTTTACACTGGTTTCGGGAAGTGTTATCCTCGTGGATGAAAAAACCGGAAACGAGCACAAGGCACTCCCCACTCACGAGGTGGCCGTAAGCCGAAGCAAACAAACCGAAGGGGAAGCACAAGGCAAAGTGCAGAAAGTGGACGTATTCAAGAACACCGCATGGAAAGAGGGAATACTATTATTTGAAGACACCCCTATGTCCGAGGTAATCAAACGGTTGGAAAGGTGGTATGGAGTTGAGATTGTGCTTCTTGACAAATTGATACTCAACAATCTTTTCACCGCCTCTTTTGATTCTGAATCAATCAATCAGGTGCTGGAGATGATAAAAATCTCATCTTTAGTCGATTACAGTATCGAAGACCGCAAAGTGACCATCTGGTCGGCAAGGTAGGCGGGAATATCACAATTTTTTCAGGGGACAATACTGTTTTTCGTGTATCATATTTATGGATATGCGAAATAGTTGCGTTTTACACTTAATCAAAATACAAATGAAGAACTTATCAAAATTTGCAGCGCTTTTATGCTGTCTTCTGATTTCCATTTCAGCGATGGGGCAGAATATCAGTATAAAGTGCTCAGACACTCCATTAAAGGAGGTTCTGAAAACTATCCAGAGCCAGTCTTCGTACAAATTCGTGTACAACGGCTCGTTGGTGGATATGGACCGCAAGGTCTCGGTAGATGTAGAGAATTCTGACATTGAGAAGATTCTCGAACAAGTTTTTGCCGGAACACAGATTACCTACAAGATTATGGGTAATCAAATCACCCTCTCTCCCAAGGCTGCGGCCCGTCAGGGGAAGACAAAAGTAACCGGCACGGTGAAAGACAACACCGGCGAAACTCTTCCCGGAGTGTATGTCAAAAGTGCCTCCGGCGTTTCTGCCATCACGAATCTTGATGGCATTTTTGAGATGGAAGCATCTGATGGTGAAGAACTTGCATTCTCTTTTATGGGCATGAAGGATACTTCCGTTAATGCCGACATTCGCAGAAATATGACTGTGGTGATGGCTCCGGATATTGAATATCTTGAAAATGCCGTGGTAACCGGTTATCAGACAATCAGCAAGGAACGCGCAACCGGTTCATACAATGTAATTGCAAAGGCACAGATTGAAAAGCCTGCATCAAGCATTGCCGAGAGGCTTATCGGCCAGACAGCCGGTATGCAGAGCACCGTTTCCGCAGATGGCGATGTCTCATTCGAAATTCGTGGTCTTACCTCCCTCTCAACAAACGCCGCCCCGCTCCTCGTTGTTGACGGATTTGCAATCAGTGACAGTTTCTCATCAATCAACCCCAACGACGTAGAGAGCATATCGGTATTGAAAGATGCCGCTGCAGCTTCAATCTGGGGTGCGAAATCTGCAAATGGCGTTATCGTCATCACCACAAAGAGCGGACGAAACCTCGACAAAGGGTCTGTAAAGGTAGATTTCAGCGCAATGTTCAAATTGTCTCCGAAGATCGACTGGAAATATTACAATCCGGTAGCATCTTCTTCAGAACTTGTTGATTTTGAGCTTAAAGCATGGAACAATGGCAATGGTATCTATGGCAGTGCGTACTACCTCCCCAATGAGGACAACTACCAAGAATACAGCCGTATGTCTCTCGTCTATCAGTACCTCAACGAGAACCGTCTCGGATATCTCTCAACTTCTGAGATGAATGCCAAGATAGATGCCCTCCGCAATATTGACAATTCGGATCAGATTAAGAAATATCTGCTCCAGAATCCTTTTATCCACCAATATAACCTCAACGTGAGCAGCCGTGGAGAAAGGATGACCAACGTTTTGTCTTTGATGTATGAGCACAACGACAAATACCTGAAGGGCAACAACAGCAACAAATACAACGTCGGCTTACGCAGCACCACGAAGGTTTTCAAATGGCTCGATTTCAACTTCAACGGCAACATCACAGTGACAGATACCCAGAAAAATGGGATTGACCTTGGCACCCTTGCGGAAATATCTCCATATCAAGAACTTGTAGATAAAGATGGTAACCTTGTAAAATTCTATCAATCTCTCTATGGCCCTACTGTTCAGAGATATTTTGAACCGCTGAATTTCCCTTATTCAGATTGGAAATACAACCCGATTGAGGAGATGCGCGG
>JABUTQ010000081.1 GCA_021443605.1 Bacteroidales bacterium
ACAGCGAAGAATCTCACTGAAGGCAAGCGAAAGTGCGGGGAGATCCTTCGGGCTTCGCCTTCAGGATGACGCAACCCGCCTTCAGGATGACGCATCTCGCCCTCAGGATGACGCAACCCGCCTTCAGGATGACGCAACCCGCCCTCAGGAAGACCAGATGGAAATCCTCCCAATCGTAAACGAGCGGGGCATCATCATCGGGAAAGCACAGAGACACGAAGTGCACAACGGAAGCAAAATTCTTCATCCGGTGGTACACCTGCAAGTCTTCAACTCAAAAGGTGAACTCTATCTCCAAAAACGCCCCTCCTGGAAGAAAATCCAGCCGGACAAATGGGACACAGCTGTCGGAGGCCATATCGCCTTTGGTGAAAAACCCGAAACTGCACTCAGGCGCGAGGCGATGGAAGAAATCGGAATTACAGACTTTACCCCCTCAAAACCAAGAACTTATATCTGGGATTGCCCGGTAGAGAAAGAGCTTGTCTATACTTTCAAGACCATCTACGACGGACCAATCATACCCTCAGATGAAACGGACGGAGGGCGATTCTGGCCACTTGACGAAATCCGCGCCAACCTCGGTAAAGGGCTCTTCACCCCCAACTTCGAACAGGAATTCAAACAGTCCAAGTTCTAATACTCCTTTACAAAGGCTGTTACGACTTCAAACAACCGCTCCCAGCTTGATGTGGTAAAATTGTCGTACGTATCCCTCGGAGTGTGATAATACTGGTAATATTCCCCCTTCGTTTCAAAATACATCGCCGGAACTCCCTCAACTCCAAAGAAATAGTGGTCGCTATTATCCACCATCTCCCCCTGCACCACGTTTTTGAAATATCCTTGATTTGAAATTATATCCTTCATCATATCAAGCCCCTTCTGACCGGTAACGGAACACTCGCAATACAGCTCCTCGGCAGTATCCCCAATCATATCGAGATTAATCAGATACCTGATATCCTCAAGTTTATAGATTGGATTGTGGACATAATGGAGCGACCCGAGCAGATTGGATTCCTCTCCGCCTACCCACAAGAACAGGATATCCCGCTCGGGACGATTTTGCGGCTTTGAATAATATTCGGCAAGAGCGAGCAAAGCGGCAGTCCCGGAAGCGTTGTCATTCGCCCCCTGAAACAGATTTTCCTTCCCCATAAAGCCGAGATGGTCATAATGAGCTATAAAGACATAATAGTCCTTCTCATCCGAAGTACCTTTTACCCAGGCATATACATTCTGCGAATCGTGTTTGGGAATCATCTCGCTTTCTATCTCTATGTCAACCATTTTTGCATCTTCAGGAAAATCGGGACCGACGCACACCGTGGGAAAATTGAGCACAAACCAACTGCGAGCCTTGAAAAATTCCGGTCTTCTGCCATATTTGAAGATAACACCTCCAACATCAATTTTCGTGAAATATTTGAGATAGATATCCTCAAGCTGCTTGCCGAGACATTCGTGAAACTTCTCATAATCAATCACAATCGCCGACGAGGCCGCATCAGGCAGATTGTTTATGTAATCTGCAAAACCTTCCGGAGTATATTTGGTGACATCCAAACCGCTCACGACAGGGAGTGTGCCCTTGAATGTCGGTGAAAACTCCTTGACAACGAAGTCGTAGGTCGGCTCATATCTCTTTCCGTCAACGGCAAAAGCCATTGCTCCGCGCATCACATTCAGAGGATACGAAAACGACTGCATCTTTGGAGCCACCACGAAGTCGCTGACACACAGCTCATTGAACTTGGCCACTATATAGTCTGCAGCTCGCTTCTCTCCATTGTCGTAATTGTTCCGCCCGTAAAAACTTTCGGACGAAAACTCCTTCACAACCTTGTCAAAAGTCTCAACATAAGCCCTGTCTGCACAAGACACCATTCCCATGATCATAATTACAGATAGCAGTTTTTTCATAATCAGCATTCAATAATCTCCTTACAAAGGTAATTACAAGGGAAAAATTATCAAAATCCCCCAAAAATGGAACACCTCTTTTCTTGCAAATTACGGGGTAATAGCCGTTTTTTTGAATTAGATTTCGGGGTAACAGCCATTTTGTTGATATATAATTTGAGAGATTCGACCAAAACGTATAACTTTGCAGCCATAAAATGCTGCTGGTTATGATATTCGAGCGAAAGATATACAAGAAACTTGTAGAGTGGAAGAATGAGAGCCAC
>JABUTQ010000268.1 GCA_021443605.1 Bacteroidales bacterium
AGATCCATCCTCGTGACAAACTCCACGTTTTTGACATTTGGAACGTTTTTGTCTTTCAAGAATGTCTCAACGTCGTTCTTATAGAATTTTCCGCTCTGCCACAATACCTGAAAATCTGCCTTGGCGGCTTGCCCGGAGGCAATCCACTGCTTCATTGTGGTGTTGAGCGTGCGCGCTCCGAGACTTCCTCCCACAATGAGAAGTGTTTTCTTTTGAGGGTCGAGCCCGTAGAACGAATACCCTTCGGCCCGCTGTTCTGCGGTGGGAGGGGCGATGTTTTTCCTTACCGGATTTCCAGTGAAAATTATCTTTTCAGAAGGAAAGAATTTCTCCATCCCGTCGTATGCAACGCAAATCTTGTCAACTTTCTTTCCGAGAATCTTGTTTGTGAGGCCTGCGAATGAGTTCTGTTCCTGAATCAGGCAGGGGATTCCCATAGAAGAGGCGCTCCAAAGCACTGGTGCGCTGGCATATCCGCCGACACCAACCACTATGTCCGGTTTGAATTCGCGGATGATGGATTTCGCTTTCGAGAGGCTGTTCAGCACCTTGAAGGGAAGGGCGAGGTTTGCAATCGACAATTTTCTCTGCAATCCGGCAACCGGCAACCCCTTTATTTCATAACCCGCAGCCGGAACTCGTTCCATCTCCATTCTCCCAAGCGCCCCCACAAAAAGGATTTCACACCCGGGGCAGAGCGCTTTCAGTGCATCTGCTATGGCAAGGGCAGGGAAGATATGTCCGCCGGTGCCCCCTCCGCTAATTATAAATCTCGGATTCGTCTTCATTTTCTTTTATGATAATATCATCATTTTCAATTACTTCAGTCTCTGCTGCCTGAGCTGCAAGCGCAGCTTTTTCAGCATCTTGTTTCTCTATTGTCTTGCTTATCGAGAGCAATATCCCGAATGCTCCACACAGCACAATATATGCCGTACCTCCGTGACTGACCAAAGGGAGCGTGTGTCCTGTCACCGGCAATAATCCCACATTCACCATAATATGGAGAAATGCCTGAAACACAAGCATAAATGAAATTCCTATCACCGCTGCAGACGAAAACGGCGTGCTGCACCGGCTGGCAAGTGCAATCCCTCTGAAGAGCAGTATCAGATAAGCTGCAATCACGAGAAATCCCCCTGCAAGTCCATATTCCTCCACTATAGAGGCAAAAACAAAATCAGAGAATGCCATCGATAGGGAGAATCGCTGGGTGCTGTGCCCGGGGCCTTTTCCGAGAATCTTCCCTTCGGAAATAGCGACTTTTGCGTTCTGGGACTGCCTCTCTTTCTTGTCCTTTTCAGCCAACTCCTCGCTCGAAAGTTGGGTGATGTCCATCGTATCTTCAGTTTCCTTTTCAGACAGGAATGTCTTTATTCGGTTTTCCACCGTTCCGAATCTGTTGAACATCTTCATAATTCCCTTGCTGTCATCCACACCGAGTCCCTGCAATCCTTTGTAGGAGAGGAACAATATCCCTATCACCGCCACACCGGCGGCAATGGTTGCAATAAGGAATTTTCCCTTTACCTCCATAAAAAATAGAATCATGAAACTCACTCCCGCAATAAGCAGGGTAGAGGAGAAACTGTTCGGGATTATTAGGAGACACACTACCGCAATTGGCAGGATGAGATATAGAAAATAGCCCTTCCAAGTACTTATCTTGCTTTCGTATCTTTCTAATACAGAGGCGATAAAAAGTATTGTCCCCACTTTGACAAATTCAAATACCTGCAAAGTCTTCCCCATTATCTTTATCCCTCGCACCGCGCCGTTCACTTTTGCCTGCAATCCGGGGATGTACAGCATTATGAGCATAACAATACATAATCCGAAGAAGAAAAAGGAGAGTGCCCTATAAACTTTCAACGGCATAAAGTAACAAATGAACAGGATTCCAAGTCCAAATATTACAGATTTTATCTGTTCCAAGAAGATTGACACCTTGCTCAGACTATTTTCCGCTCCCCTCACAAGGAAAGAGCTTGACGAATAGACCGCAAGCACCGAGACCATCGCCAAAAAGGCGACAATCAGCCATATAATCTTATCTCCTTTGAGTTGTAGCTTCATTACAGTCTCCTTACTGCCTCTTTGAATTGTTTCCCGCGGTCTTCGTAGTTCTTGAAAAGGTCAAAGCTTGCACAACACGGTGAGAGGAGCACGGTGTCTCCGTCAACGGC
>JABUTQ010000292.1 GCA_021443605.1 Bacteroidales bacterium
GACGGCACCATATTGGAGTGAATATGCAAACAGTATCATCGGTTACGATTTTTGATTAGGTCGCAAGGCCGAAACTGACTAAGAAGATAGTGCGAAGAATCTTTTCGAACTATTGGATACTTCTGCTGTATGCTCTTCGGCGGATAATCTCTTCCTGGCGGTACTGCTCGAAAAGGGTCTGAACCTTGAGATTCTGCTCAAGCTGCGGATTCATTATCATCTTGTCAATGCCTGACTTGATGCAATTTTCGTGTATGTGCTTGAACATCAAGATATGAGCCCCGGTTCCTTGGTATTCCGGCATTATGCCTATCAGCAACGCTTCGAGGGTGTCGTTGTGCCTCAGTGCGTGGAAAATCCTCAAGAATCCGAATGGGAAAAGTTTCCCTCCGCTCTTCTTTACCGCCTTGCTGAGAGATGGCACACAGAAGGTGAAGGCAATCGGCTCATCCTTGTCGTTGAGGCAGATGGCTATGTAGCGAGGGTCGAGAATCGGGACGTATGTTTGCAGATAACAATCTATTTGCTTGTCACTCAGTGGGGTAAACTGGAAAAGGGGAGCAAATGAGTCATTGTACATATGGAAAAGTTTCTTTCCGTATTTCCTGCCAAACTCGATTGTACTTTTCTCCTTTGCTATTCGCAGGCCAAATCTCTTCTCGATTAACGGAGCAAGTTCGTACATAGGAGGCATCTCCTTCTCCAAATAGATTATCTTCTGAGTCCAGTCGCAGTCTTTGCTGAATCCAATCTCTTTAAGCAAAGTATCGTAGTAAGGATAGTTGTAGAGGCAGGTGAACGGACTGAGCTTGTCGTACCCTTCGACGAGCAGCCCTTCCTTGTCCATATCGGTAAATCCCCACGGCCCTTTGATACGGACGCAACCACGCTCTTTGCCCCATGCTTCAACGGCTCCGATGAGGGCTTTGAGCACTTCTGCATCTTCTATGAAATCGAGCCATCCGAAACGGACTACGCCTGGCTCCCAGGCATCGTTGGCCTTGTGGTTGATAATGGCGGCGACGCGTCCTGCAATCTTGCCATCTTTGTATGCGAGATACCGGTCTGCTTCGCAATAATCGTAAGCACCGTTTTTTGCCGTATTAAAAGTATCGTATTCATCCCCTTCAAGGGCGGGGACCCAGTTTTCACAATCCTTATAGAGTTTATAGGGAAATTCTATGAAATTTTTACCGTCCCTTTTTGTGACAACTTTTCTGATTTCAATAGACATAGTCGGATGTTTAGAATAACAATTCACAAATTTAGTATATTTGCGTGATAAAATTAAAAACTAAGCCAAAGCGTTATGAAAAATTATTTTTATGACATGCTCCCGGAAGAGGAGCTCGAGATATTGAAATATATCCCCACACTCCCCGAATTTGTAAACTGGATTGGAGAAAAGTGGGCAGACAGGATTGCGGTTTCCAATCTGGAACAGAAATTTACCTATGCCGAAATGTGCAGTCGAATCGCCCGCCGTCGCGCGTTCCTCAATGCGCAAGGGCTCAAAAAGGGAGATAAGGTAGCGATTTTCGAGCGTAACTCAATTGATGCAATCGAATCTTTCCTGGCAGTAACTTCTGCCGGATATGTTGCCATCAACCTTCCCACTATGCTTCCGGCCCAGGCAGTGATTGGCTGCTGTATGCGTTTTCAGGTTAGTCTTCTCATTGTCCGTGAGGAGTTTAAGGAGATGGCAGCAGGTGCTCCGTGCAAAGTTGTGCTTTCAAATGAAATGGCCGACCAAGAGGCTCCTGTTGCCAGTGTGGATAAGAACGAGCCCGCTGCGATATTCTTCACCGGCGGTACCACAGGTGCTCCCAAGGGGGCGATTCTCCCTCACAGGGCAATAATGCGAGGTTCCCTCAATGGCTGCTATGCTCCCGGACATCAATGCAATGGAGAGCGCACAATAGGTCTTCTTCCGCTCAGCCACGTTTTTGGTCTCATCTACGGAACACTCTCGATGTTCTATATCGGTGCCACTTGGTTTGCTGCCGAAGATATGAAGGCCACCATCGGCAAGTTCCCGTATATTAGGCCCACGAAGCTCGTCCTTGTACCGGGATTGTGCGACGTGCTCTGCGGTCTTGCAAAGATGTACGGCCCTCAGTTCCTTGGTGGAGAGCTCAAGACCATCATCACCGGAGCTGC
>JABUTQ010000064.1 GCA_021443605.1 Bacteroidales bacterium
ACAAAGGCGATAATTTCGTCTTTCTTGACTTTATCTCCCTGTTTGGGATAAACTGCGATATACTTGCCACCGGCAAGGGATTTGACCTCTTCGAGGCCATAATATGCCTGAATGCGTGCAACTGTATCGCCTTCCTTTACAGTTTCGCCAATCTTAGGTGCTGAAGATGAATCAACAACGTCGTATTGCCATACTATCTGTCCGCCAACGGGAGCCTGAATTGGTTTTGCGTTCGGATGTTGCTCCAATACCTTATCCACATCAATCTTAGGCACTTCCACAACGGGACGGGTGACGATTATGGGTGCTCCGGCCTTTGCCCTGGCAGCTTCAAGGTCTTTGTTGAAACGCTCTGCAGCCACGCCGCTCTTGTAGTCGCGGTACTGGCGCTCGTGCATTGCAAACTCAAAGAGCTCTTCGTCATCCTGACCGCGGTCCCAACCCTCTTCTTCCATCATCTTGATAAAACGAGGAAGGTCGTTGGGGAATGCATCCTGAGGATTTCCGGTATAGAACTCAAGCCCTTTGGCTTTCACGATTTCAACGATTTCCGGTGCAAGCTCTCCGGGGAGCTTTCCAGTCTTGCCGAGAATCATATTCATAGTGTCGGGGTCGATGGTCTTCCAGCGAGGCTCCCCCTTGAGGGTGTGCATCAGATTCATCAGGGCAGTGTTCTTAACATATTGACTGAAAGGCGTTACCAATGGCGGATATCCGAGACGAGGCCATACGTATTCCACTTCCTGGAACAATTTCACAACGAGCTGGTCGAGAGTGAGCGGAGCCTTTCCCTGGTTCTTGAGCGACATATTTATCGCATTGTGGAATCCCTTGAGATCTGCCATCATAGATCCCATCATTCCGCCGGGGAGACCGCATCCAACCAAGAGCGAACTGCAAGTGTAGTTTGTTGGCTCGATAAAGTATCCGAGGAAATCATCAATATATTTTTGGGTGAGATGGCGGGCTTCCATATAGGCATCCATATTGATATCTTTTACAAGGAACCCGGCATCTTTGAGCATTGCCTGTATTGTGATTACGTCCGGATGGATTTTTCCCCAAGCGAGGGGCTCGATTGCCACATCGAGATATTCTGCACCTGCGCGAGCCACTTCCAGCATAGAAGCTACTGAAAATCCCGGGCCTGTGTGGCCGTGGTATTGAACCACAATCTTCGGGTATTTGTCCTTTATGGCTTTTACAAGGCGTCCGAGAAATACCGGACGTCCGATGCCGGCCATATCCTTAAGACATATTTCGTCGCAGCCATATTCCACAACCTTATCCACCACGCCCATATAATATTCAACGGTGTGAACCGGAGAAGATGTGATGCTGAGGGCTACCTGGGATATCATCCCTCCCTTCTTTGCTCCTATTACAGAGCCTTTTAGATTACGATGATCGTTGAGGCCACAGAAAGAACGGGAGATGTCGGTGCCCTGGAGCTTTTTGACTTTGTACATAAGGAAGCGGACATCTTTCGGAACGGGATTCATACGGAGAGCGTTTAGACCGCGCTCAAGCATATGGGTCTGGATGCCGACTTTGTTAAATGGGGCAGTCCAATCACGAACTGCTTTGTTCGGGTTTTGTCCATAGAGCAGGTTTACCTGTTCAAATGCGCCGCCGTTTGTTTCAACGCGGTCGAAGCATCCCATGTCGATGATGACGGGGGCAATCTCTGTAAGTTGATCCACACGTGGAGTGTATTTGCCTGAAGACTGCCACATATCTCTATAGACAAGAGAGAATTTTATTTCACGAGCCATAGATAGATTAATAAAAGTTTAAATTAAGTCAATTCCATATAGATTTACAAAGTTAATTTATTTTTGTAACAAAAGCTATAAGGAGAAGATTTTTTAGAAAAATAGTTGTTTAATCTCAAACTATGACTATCTTTGCAATCCCTTTGTGAGGGAATTGCCTCCGTTGGGTTTATATGGTGGGTGTAGCTCAGTTGGTTAGAGCATCGGATTGTGGTTCCGAGGGTCGTGGGTTCGAGTCCCATCTCCCACCCTTCTTTTAAAGGGGGCTCTGCCCCCTGTTCTGTTTCACAGAACTATCCCCGCTGCTCCGCACCGCTCCTGAGCCACTTTACCTTCATCCTCGTATCCCACGTTCCCAAAAACCAGGTGTTAGCGTGCACATCT
>JABUTQ010000047.1 GCA_021443605.1 Bacteroidales bacterium
AACTCTGTGGGATTTGTGCGGTTTGAACTCATTTCAGAGAAGTGCATATTCTTTGCAAGCAACTCTGCTTCAAGCTCTTCGGTGTTGTTAATCTTTGCAACGGTAACTATTGCAAACCGTCCGAGATGGCTATTTATCACAATAGGTTGTGCGTCATTGTCGCTAATAACACCTATACCCGCGTTTCCTTTGAACTTGCCGAGTTCACCTTCAAATTTAGTACGGAAATAGGAGTTTTCAAGATTGTGGATACTGCGGAAAAAACCGCTCGTTTGGCTGAAAGTTGCAAGACCTGCACGCATCGTGCCGAGGTGGGAATGATAATCGGTGCCGTAAAAGAGATCGTTGATGCACTCTTCCTTGGCTATAGTTCCAAAAATGCCGCCCATAATTTTTTTAAAAAAACGCCGCGAATTTACATCTTTGGCCGATTTTTTCAAAAAATTATATCAGATGTTGTTTTCTTTGTTCCGGACTATGTTTATCGCCAGCGGGAGGATTTTTATATTGACGGGAGTGACACCTACCGCTTCTCCATCCACCTCTACCCTCGACTCCGGACTGGAAGTAATGGAAATCTCCTTTGCCTTTGTGTGTATCACTTTGCTCATATTGAAAATGGTGCCGCGATAGAGACGTGCCAGATTGAATACAATGACGATTTTTGGGATTTTCCGATAGACCGTTATGTCAATCAATCCGTCTGTGGGGGAGGCTTCAGGTGTCTGAATCATCCCTCCTCCGGAATATTTTCCGATTCCCAAAGCGGTGGAGAACACTTTGCCGTCATAAAAGAGTTTTCCATCGGTTTCGATATGGAAACGTCGTGAGGTATATCCAAAGAATGCCTTGAACAAACTCCTGATATATAACTTTTTACCCCCGAGCCCGTCCATCTTGTAGCGGTCGTAATGGTGGCATACGTTTGCATCGAATGCGAGCCCCCCGATGTTGAGCATATACCGCAAATGGTTTTTCCCGGCTTTTACGGATTGCACTTCTGCAATGTCTTGCAGTTGGCAATTTCCCTCCTTGATGATTTCGACAGCTCCCTCATAGTCGTCCGGAATACCATTCATCTTTCCCCAATCGTTTCCCGTGCCCACCGGTATGACTGCCAGTGTGAGCTCTTTCCCGGGGACTTCGCTTTGGGAACAAATGCCATTGAGCACCTCGTGTAAAGTGCCGTCTCCGCCAACGGCAATAAACTTTCTATATCCCTCTGACACAGCAGTTTTTGCCAACTCGATTGCGTGGTATTTCCGCTCGGAAAAGGATACGGAATAGTCCAAACCGGCCTTCTCAATCAATTTCATGATTTCGGGCCAATCGCGTCTACCGTGTCCTCTTCCGGCTTTAGGGTTGACAATAACTTTCCAGATCTTGGTCATAAAGTCTCTTAAATCGGCACAAAGTTAGGTGCAGTTTGCAATTATTGCAAATTAAAAGCATTCCGTGGGGCATTAAGGGGGAAATTCAAAAAGATTTCGTACATTTGTCGCTTATCAAAATTAAGGTAATGGGTAAAATTATAGCTGTTGCAAACCAGAAAGGAGGGGTCGGAAAGACTACAACTGCCATCAATTTGGCGGCGTCTCTTGCCGTGATGGAGAAGAAAACACTTCTGATAGATGCCGATCCTCAGGCGAATACCACTTCAGGTCTTAACTTCAACCCTGAATCGAATCAGGGCAGGACTTTGTATGAAGCGCTCATAGGGGAGATTCCTATTGAGGAGACATATCTCGACAGTGAGCTCAAATATCTCAAGGTCGTGCCCTCTCATATCAATCTGGTGGGTGCTGAAATTGAGATGCTTGAAATTGACAACAGGGAGATGATTCTGAAAAATCTTCTTGCCGGCGCCAAGGAGGAGTTTGAATATATCATAATCGATTGTGCCCCTTCACTTGGACTGATAACTGTAAACGCCCTTACTGCAACCGATAGTGTAATCATCCCGGTACAGCCGGAGTATTTTGCTCTTGAGGGTTTAGGTAAATTGTTGAATACCATCAAGTTGGTGCAGAGCAGGCTGAATCCGTCCCTCAGTATAGAAGGTTTTTTGTTCACAATGTTCGACAGCCGTCTTAGGCTTCACAACCAAGTTGTGGAAGAGGTTCGCACCCATTTCAAAGATATGGTGTTCAACAC
>JABUTQ010000380.1 GCA_021443605.1 Bacteroidales bacterium
TGAGCGTCAGCGAAGGATCTCATTGAATAGCAGAATAGCACTGCTCGTGGGGATTCTTCGGCTTCGCCTCAGAATGACGGACCCAGAGTAAACAACATCAGTCGTTGTTCAACTGGCGGATATCCACCTCGTAGCGGTGCGATGCACCGAGAAGCCACTCGCTGTAGTAGTCGGCCATACGCCAGAAGAAATACTCGTTCATATCTCCGAACCCGTGTCTCTGGCCGGGGAGAATCAGCATATCGAAGCGCTTGTTGGCCTTTATCAGAGCATCAACCACGCGGATGGTGTTTGCCGGATGCACGTTGTTGTCGATGTCGCCGTGAACAAGCATCAGATGTCCCTTCAGATTCTTTGCGATATCCTGATTTTTGTCGATGCTATATTTGAACGACACTTCACCATCCTTGTCCGTCACCTCCTTGATGCCGTGGTGCTGCTCGCTCCACCATCTGTTGTAGATGCTGTTGTCGTGGTTTCCCGCGCAAGAAACAGCAACCTTGAAAAAGTCCGGATATGTGAGAATAGCAGCAGTTGACATAAATCCGCCACCTGAATGGCCGTGGATGCCAACTCTCTCAATATCAATGAAATTATGGCGTGATGCAAGTTGTTGTATTGCATTCTTCTGATCCTCGAGACCATAGTCGCGAAGATTGCCATAGCCAAAGTTGTGATACCACTTTGACCTGTCGGGGTGTCCACCGCGGTTTCCCACTGTAATAACGATGAACCCAATCTGGGCAAGACGGTCTATGCGAACAAAATTCTTGCTCCACTCGATGTTGTTTCCTTCCACCTGCGGGCCGGGATATACATAATCTATGATTGGATATTTCTTGTTAGGGTCGAAGTCGTATGGCTTGTACATTACTCCCCACAAATCGGTAACGCCATCGGCAGCCTTCACCTTGAACTGCTCTGGATATTTGTATCCGGCTTGGAGCAAGAGCGACATATCAGCCTCTCCAAGATCCATAATCTTCTGTCCCAGATTGTTATAGAGAGCAGAACGGGGAGCGCAGTCAACTCGTGAGAAGTTGTTTACAAAGAATTTGCCATCGTCACTCATCGAAACCGATGAAGAAGAGAATCCATCATCGTCAAGTCTTACGGGAGATCCGCCGTTAATGCCGATTCTATAAACGTGCTCATAATAGGGATTTTCGTTTGGATTGACTCCGGTAGCGGTGAAATATACGTTGCCCGCTGTTTCGTCAACGTTGAGTATGCCCATTACGTGATATGCCGCATCGTTGAGGTTGTTCTTTACATTGCCCTGATTGTCAATCCTATAGATATTAGCCCAACCATTTCTTTCAGACCATTCGAGGAACTCTTTTCCGCCGGCAATCATTTTCGGTGCGCTGAACTCGATATAAGTGTTTGAACGCTCCACGAATACGGTAAGTGCGGTGTCGATGCCCACCGTCACCTCGCAGAAGTCTATCCTCTTGAGGTCACGGCTGGTGCGGCTGAAATAGAACTTTTCATTGTTGCCCATCCAGATGCTCTTGCGAATCTTGCGGTATCTGTCCGAGTTTTTCCTCGGGGCTGACATTATGTCGAGAGCCTGGTCTTTGAAGGCATCTACGCTGCCAATCTGCTTTCCGGTCTTTGTAGTCATATCGAAAAGATAGAGTTGCTCGTGTGGCCCCTCTTCGCCGGGCATCTGATACTTGTATGTTTCCAACTCAGGACGAGGTTTGGCCGTGCTGTTGATTACCCAGAGCTCCTTTATGTGACGCACATCGGCCTTGGTGCAGACAAAGTGCTTTGAATCAGGTGACCAGATTACGGGAGCCGACATTCTTTCGGTAGTGTCCTTTACGTATGATCCGTGATAAGTGTCGCCGCTGTAGTCAAAAAACTCGATGCCATCGAAAGTGAGCTGGTGCTCAACCACCGTAGAGTCCTTTTTGTTTTCGCGAAGTTTCTCTACATCAGACATTTCCATCCAGTAGAGGTTGTGGTTTTTGAGATAAACGGCAACACTCTCGTCAGGTGAAACATTGGCCCATCTCGGATACTCTTTCTCTTTCTTTTGGTCGGAAATGTTCGTCAATTTTCCCGAAAGATAATCGTATTCGAACCGGAAAGTGGAGTCGGCAAGCTTGCATTTAACTTCAAATGTGAAGAC
>JABUTQ010000425.1 GCA_021443605.1 Bacteroidales bacterium
CAGTCGCTGGATATTCCCGTAATCCGGTTTGAAAGGATATTTCCAAAGAGGAGCGAAGAAATAGTCTGGTGTAGAGATTACAGTGATGCCGTACAAAAAATGGAAGCGGCATCAGTGAAAAGGTTGCTGGCCCTCACGGGGGTAAAGACGATTTCTCGTCTCAAAGAGTTTTGGAAGAATCACGACTGTTTTTTCAGGATACTGGATCGTACCGACTCTATACAAATGGCTATAGATGAAGGATTTGACCAAGAGAAACTTGTATATTACGAAGAAGATAACCTCCCCTATTTGCTCTCCCGAATTGGACCTGATACAATCATTACAAAAGAGAGCGGAATATCGGGACAGTTTGAGGAGAAGGTAAAATCTGCAAACGCATTGGGAATCAAGATATTTGCCGTAATGCGCCCCCCTCTCCCCTCTTCTTTCGTCACAGTCACGGGCGAATTTGGATTGAGGAAAGAGATTGAGAGGCTATTGCCCGGCTTCTTCGAGCTCAGAAGTGGTTTTACAACCGGCGCCTGTGCCACCGCCGCTGCAAAGGCGGCGCTGACTGCCCTTGTGGAGGGGGAGATTCCGAATAGTGTAACTTTCTCTGTTCCAGACGGAGAGATATTCTCTATGCCGATATCTTCTTGCTCAACAAATGGTAAAATTTCAAAAGCCTCTGTGATAAAGGATGCCGGTGACGACCCGGACGTAACCAACGGCATAGAAATATGCGCAGAAGTAAAACTATCTGACAATGAAGGAATCACTATATACGGCGGTGAAGGAGTGGGAATCGTGACACTCCCCGGTCTCGGACTTGAAATTGGCGAAGCCGCAATCAACAAGACGCCGAGAGAGATGATTCAAAGGGAATTGTCAACTATATATTCCGGTGGAATTGAGGTGATTGTCTCTGTACCGATGGGGCGGGAGATTGCCAAGAGGACTTTCAACCCAAGGATAGGGATTGAAGGGGGAATATCCATAATCGGAACAAGCGGCATAGTGCAACCTTTTTCGCACGATGCCTTTATCGGCTCTGTCCGCAGATGTCTGGAGGTGGCAAAAGCATCAGGCGCAGAGAGAGTTGTGATAAATTCGGGAGCAAAAAGCGAAGAGCATATCAAAAAGTTGTATTCCAACCTCCCTTCGCAAGCCTTTGTCCATTACGGAAATGCCGTTGGAGAAACGCTGAAACTTGCTGATTCAATGGGAATCCCAAAACTCACTCTGGGAATGATGATTGGCAAGGCGGTTAAGTTTGCGAGTGGGGCTGAGGATACACACAGCAAGACTGTGACTATGGACAAAACTTTTCTTGCGAATCTTGCCCATACGCACGGGTGCTCGGATGAAGCTATTAAAACACTGGAGAATATAAATCTGGCAAGGCAGATCTGGGATGAGTTGCCAAGCAAAGATTCAGAAAAGCTCGTCAATGCCATCCTCTCACGCTGCAAAGAAAATGCACAAAAACTCTATAGTGGTGATTTGGAAGTACTTATGATTCGAGATATATAAAACTGGTGAACTATGACCATAAATTCCATCATAACTGAACATTATCGTGAAGATGAGTATCCCGTGTGCCTGTCGCAGGCAAAAGCGTGGGGAGCGAGTCGCCCCCTCGAAGGGATGACCATCCTTGACGCAACTCCCATATACCGAAATACTTTGGTTAAGCACAAGGCGCTATTGGATTCGGGAGCAAAACTCATTGTCGGCCGCACATCCCTGATTCAGGGCGATGACAAGATAGTGAAACTCTTGAAAGACAACGAAATCAAGATAGTCGATTCAAAAGAACAACAAACTGACGAGATTGACTTTATCCTCGACTGCGCAGCGGCCTTTTCCCATTGGACGCCTAAAATCGGGTATGTGGAACTGACCAGAAGCGGAGTGGAAAAATATAAAAACAAGAATCTCCCCGTGTTCGTAGCGGACAGCGGCAGAATAAAGCGAATCGAAACTTCCCTCGGCACCGGCGAGAGTTATTTCCGCGCATTGAAACAGCTCGGACACACTATCCCCGAAGGGAGCCGGATTGTGATATTCGGCAGCGGCAAAGTGGGTTCCGGACTGCTCACTTATTCAGTGAAATACGGGCTGAATCCCATTGTCAT
>JABUTQ010000211.1 GCA_021443605.1 Bacteroidales bacterium
TCAAATAGTTTGCCCTCTCCCACAAGAGTATCCCACCAGTCGCTCGCATCACTGTTTGCCGTAAGGGCGTGACATATCCATATCACCTTTTTGCCGATATGATTTTCGCAACTCACGTGATACCTGATTGTCAGGCCTTTAAGAGTTCCACCCGCTTCAAGCGGAAAGTCACCTTTATATATATACGTTTTTTCTATCATAGTTGCTCCACAAAGGATAACTCATACACACTTCGTGCGTTTGAAATTGATTAATTGTAAAAGTTTGGGAAGGCCTGCTGGCCGATGCCTCTGCGTAAGAGACGAAAGAAAATAGATGCATCTTAACGATGCATTCGCATAGACATATAGATATGGAACGCTCTTGTCATAACGGGGGCAAAGTTAAATATTTTCCCCTTTCGGTGCAAAAAAAAGAGGCCGACAAAAAGCCGACCTCTCAAATTATTTTGTAAAAAGCTTATCTGAGCTTCTTAACTTCCTTAACATTGACATTGTACTCGTCGATGCCTTTAGCCTTTGCAAGAGCTTTTTCAGCCTCTGCCTTATTGCCCATCATGATGTAGCAAGCTGCGAGGTTGTTGGCAACTTCCTTGCTGTCACCGGCCTTAAGGTAATATTCAACAGCCTTCTTATAATCGCCCTTGTCAACTGCGCATTTTGCAGCTGCAGCGTTAACTACTTCGCTGTTAGGATAATACTTGAGAGCATCCTTGAGAACTGCTTCGTCAACCTTGTCACCGTCATAAACGATTACACCATAAACGTCTTCTGAAGTCTCGGCAGGATTTACACGGTAGAGAACCATAAGGTCTTCTCTTGTAGCCTCTTTGAGTCTGTAAGAAACTGTGAGGTCTGAGAAACGTGAACGAGGATAAACGTTATTGCGGATGTCCTGGTAAACTTTCTGGCCTGCAGCCTTTCTGAGTGAAGCTTCCTTGGCGTCAAGATCCTTGGCGTCTGCATTCTTCTCTGCCCAAGCCTTGAGATCTTCGTTTGTAGAGTTGTTGATATAGTTGTAAACACCATCCCAGTATTCACCGTTGCCCTTCACGTCATAGAGATTGTCGCTGAAGCTGTATTTGTCAGAAACAATCTTCTTCATTGTGGCAGCACGCTTGGTTGAAAGGCCCTGGTTGTAAGCAACTGTTCCTTCGGGTGAAGCCCAGCCTTCAATCTTGATGTTGGTAACGTCGAAGTTAGGTGAATCGAGAGTCTCGAGGATTGCGATTGCAGCTGCATTCTCGAAGTAGTTCTCAACTGAATTCACTACATTTACAGGGAAGTACATTCTGGTCTTGAGGTCCTTTGCAGGATTGATTTCGCCAAGTTCAACCTGTGCCCAAACAGGGTTAACACCAAACTGAACGGGAGCAACCTTATCCTGGCAAAGACGGAGGAGGCAGTGAGGATAAATCATCTTCTGAGCTGTCACTACAAGGTAAGTGTCAGGAGTCATCCAATCCTTGTGTGCAACGTCATATTTTGAATCAACGGTAAGAGAATTCCATTCCTCAGCGGTGAAATATCTTACGTTGGGGGTAACAGCCTTGCATCTCTCATCGAGCCACTCGCTGTAGCATTTTGCGTTTTGTCCGTTGATAACGATTACTTCGAGGACTTCCTTTTCACCGGTCTTTGTGTTGACGAGAGCCGGAGTGAGGACGATAGATTCATTTGACTTGCAGCCACATGAAACGACAACATTCGGAGCAAGTGTAATTGAATAATCTGCAACTACATTCGATCCGTCATAATAAAGCTGATCTACTTGTACGCTGGCACGTCCGCTGCAAATCTGAACAGATTCTTGAGCGATGGCAAGCATTGATACACAAGCAAATGCACAGATAAGTGCGGTTTTGCGAGCGAAACTCATAATAGTTTTCATATCGATATTTTTAGTTAATATTTATTATTAGCGCAGTTTAAGCCCTCAAAGGTAAATAAATAATTGATTTTATACAAAATATTTTATTTTTATGTGGCTGGGGTCGCGAGTTCGAGTGTTGCTTGCTGTGTTTTTGCACAAAAAAACCGCCGAATTTCTTCGACGGCTTTGAGCGGAAAACGAGACTCGAA
>JABUTQ010000134.1 GCA_021443605.1 Bacteroidales bacterium
TTGAATCTTTCAATTGTTCCAAACATCGCGGGATTGAGGAAATGGAACAGCGAATAGAGTTCTGACAGATTGTTCTCGATTGGGGTGCCGCTGAGCGCAAGCTTTTTATCTCCGTTGAGAAGGTATATTCCCTTGGTGGTCTGAGCCCCGACATTTTTGATATTCTGGGATTCGTCAAGGATTATATAGTTGAAAGATATCTCTTTAAGAGTTTCGATGTCATTTCTGACAACTGCGTAAGAAGAAAGGCAGACGTTGCATTCCTTTATCTTATCAAGATCTCTGTCAGTCCCGTAATAAGAGTATATTTTTATCTGCGGGGCAAATTTCTCAAACTCGTTCCTCCAGTTGAACAGCAGGCTTTTGGGCATAACTATCAGAGACGGTTTTTTAGCCTTGGGATAGATTGTGGAAAGCATTGCGATTGTCTGGATAGTTTTACCAAGTCCCATATCATCGGCAAGACATCCTCCCAAATTATTATCCGACAGATATTTAATCCATTTCAATCCCTCTGCCTGGTATGGGCGCAGTGCCCCTTTAATCTTGATTTTAGGTATATTTTCAGATGAAAGATTGTTGAATCCTTCGTAAACTTCCCTATGGTGTTGGAATGCCGGCAAGGTGTTTTGCTTTTCAAGGAGGGCTTCAACCTCAGGCAAATCGAAGAAAGAGAGTTTCAGCTTCCCCTTGCGGTCTGCCCGATTGAGCAAACGCCTCAGTTTTTTGATATAATCCTCATCTATAATCGCTTTGTCGAGGGAAGAGAGCTCGATGTATCGGTTTTTATCGTACATCGCGATAAAATCTTTGATTGTAAAAATGTCGGTTCCAATCTCAACCGATGCGTCTCCCTCGAGAAAATCTATGCCGGAAGAGAGTTTCAGATTCAGTTTAGGCTTGGGGGTGGTGTATTTGTAATCCGCAAGGTTTCCCGTGCCGAGAATCCTATAACTTGATATCAGTTTTGGAAGCATTGTGGAGAGGAATGTCGATGCCGTTTCAGGAGGAATGATAAAAAAGTTCTCATCCTGATAGATTTCCTTTTGTGCACTTTTGTTTCCCGCCGATTTGGCAAGGCTCTTTTTTATCTCCTTGACAGCCTCATCCTCACTGCTATATCGGATGGGGTGTATGATAATCTTGTTTTCCATCCCAGCCTCTGCAAAGAATGTAGGGTGGATGTCTTCAATTATATCCTCAATCTCCCCGGGCAAGGTGCATCCCACTCTCATATACAGAGCCCCGTCATCATCCACTTTTTCGAAAAACATCGTAGGCTGAGTGAACACCTCTTTTGAAGACTCTTCTATCTCACATTCGCTCAGGTGAATCGTCTTAATGTCTAAAAATGAGGCGTATAGAGAAAGATATGTAATAAAGAAGTCTTCCTTGAAGGGCTTGCAGAAAAGATGAATCAAGCCATAGTTGTTCCCAACATTCTCAATGGGGCGTATCTTGTTGTCCGAACAAAAGACGAACGAATCGGAAATGAATTCAAATTGAAATTCAGAATCGTCCGTTTGCGGTTGAAGATAGGGCAAGGGGATATATTCTCCCTTCTCTTTTTTTAAGATTATTCCGAACTTGAAAGTCTCCTTGCATACGACGAGTTTTTTGCCGTCTTCTCCAACGAGGTTTTCGCATTGCATCAACAGGAATATCAGTGCCGGATATTCGGCAAGGATGATTTCCTTGGCCCTGCCGCTCCAAGAAAAAGAAGAGTCTGTGGAGTTGCGAATCAAATCGAGTTGTCTGAGCACTGCAGCCTCCGCTCCTGTGAAGAAATGATCTTCCGGATATACCGCTTTCCCCTGTGCATCAACCGTTTGCACTGTGAAACCATTTCTGTCCTGGCTATGATTAAGTTTGAAGAAAAAAGGCTCGTTGTGTCCGTTTCGTCCTGGTTTGTTATATAAAGAAATGTTTTGCAGGCGTATGGCCGACAAAAGTTGGTTTTCTCTCATATTCCCAATAAACTTTTGCGTCAAAGTTACGATTAAGCGAGGGAAAAGCCAAACTTGTTTGAGCATTTCTGAGCGTGCCGTCATCCTGAGCGAAGCGAAGGAACTCCTCGCAAA
>JABUTQ010000358.1 GCA_021443605.1 Bacteroidales bacterium
ATTATCGACCACAAGGAGTGGACTCCCGAAAATGGACGCAACAATGCTCTCAGAATCAATGGTTTGGGCGCTCCTCGCGGATTCTATACCCCGATGCTCCGCACCATCAATTTCCCTACCACCAAGTATGGTGAAGACTATGCAGTGGGGCTCCGCGTAAGCCGTGAATACCAAATCGGCCGCATCTGGGAGCCGGTTTATTGCTGCCGCCGCTGGGATGACAACTCCGACGCCTCGCTGGATATTGTAAAGACCAACGCAAACAACCTTTACAAAGACCGCATCCGTACATGGGAATTGAAGGCCCGCATAGCATTGAACAAGAAATAGAGAAAATGTATTTTGATGAACTCGCCCTCGAAAAGAGGGCGTTCATCAATTACGGCGCTCTTGAAGGCGTGTGCAAAAAGGGAGTGACACTTGGCGAAATAGAGCTTGAGTTTCACTTCAATCCTGCCCGCGTGAGGAGCGTTATGGCTAAGGTTGATGAGGCTTCCATCAAGAGCCGGCAATGTTTCCTCTGCCCTGAAGGCATTGGTGCAGAGCAGCTTACCACAGATTGGATATCTCCTGCCACAAAAAACGGCTATTGGTTCAGGGTAAATCCTTTCCCCATTTTCCACAAGCACTTCACCATCTCTGCAAACGTGCACACAAAGCAGCAGATTGCGGGAAGATACGGCGATATGCTGGCGCTGACGGATGTCCTTCCAAACTACGTCGTCTTCTACAATGGCCCCAAATGCGGAGCCTCCGCTCCGGATCATTTTCATTTTCAGGCATTTCCCAAGGGACATCTTCCGGTGGAGAAGATGATATCCCGCAAATGCGGATACAAGAGAGTGATTGAGAGCGACAAATGTTCCGTGTATGAGATAGACAGCTATATCCGAGGGGGATATGTGATTGTGTCACAATACATTGAAGAGATGGAAGAAAAGTTTGGATTCATCTGCGACAACGGCACGATTCACACAACCATTAAGGAGCCGGACGAAAAGCCGGTGGAGAGCCCCGAATGGGAGCCGAGGATGAACGTGGTATCTTGGAAAAGCGAAGGGAAATACACCACCATCGTTTTCTGCCGCGAAATGTCAAGGCCGCTCTGCTTCTGGGACGAACGGGAAGGGTTCAGGGTGTTCATCAGCCCGGGAACGGTGGAGATGGGTGGATTGATGCTCACCTCAGACCTCAACACTTTCGAAAATACAACTTGGAAACTGCTCTCATCTATACTTGAAGAGGTATCCCTGCAAGGGAAAGAAGCAGACAAAATAAACATTCTTTTAAAAAATCATTTTTGCAAAATATGAAAAATCAAGCGGTTATAAATGTCGGTATCTTCTCGAGGCCGACCGTGGAATTTGAGTTTAACGGAGGTTATACTTTTGCCGGCAAAGAGTATCAAGGGGCAATGAGCGCATACGCAAACGGCAACAAGGTGGTCTTTGAAGATTCACTATACGATGAGGTGGAGTTCACAAAAGGGGCATCTGCAAAGAGTTTCGTATTGAAGATGGTGACCATAGGAGTGGATTTCCATTGGCAGAGAGACGAAGACCAGGTCTTTGACGGGAACCTGAAACTGATAGCCCGCAGTGGTAAGGTGATTGCGATAAATGCCATCGGGGTAGAGGATTACTTGTTGAGCGTGATTTCTTCCGAGATGAGCGCCACCGCATCCAACGAGCTTTTGAAAGCCCACTCAGTGATAAGCCGCTCGTGGCTCCTTGCCCAGATAGAGAAAAACCGCACTCTGGCAGCCACGCAGACCCCTTATTCTGCAATAATCGACACTCCGGACGAGCTTATCCGCTGGCAAGACCGCGAAGACCACACCGACTTTGACGTGTGTGCGGACGACCATTGCCAAAGGTATCAGGGACTCACGCGCGGGGCAGGCTCGGAAAAGATTCGCAAGATTATCGAACAGACTTGGGGTGAGGTACTTACAAGCGAAGGCACCATCTGCGATGCCCGTTTCAGCAAATGCTGCGGCGGAGCCTTCGAGGAGTTCCAATATTGCTGGGAGGATAAAAAATTCCCGTATCTCGTAAA
>JABUTQ010000198.1 GCA_021443605.1 Bacteroidales bacterium
GAATGACGAACCCGCTATCGCTCAGAATGACGAACCCGCTACCGCTCAGAATGACGAACTCGCTACCGCTCAGAATGACGAACCCGCTGTCGCTCAGGACGCTCCGGCCGTAAGGCTCCGGATGGTGTATCCCACATCGTGTACGCGGAGGATATCGGCACCGGCATCCACTGCGATGCGATGCAGACGGGCCGTCTCTTCAAGGCAGGTGTCTGGAGTGAGCCCCAAAGGCTTATAAACCAGTCCCTTGCGGGATATTCCCACCAAAATGGGGCGGTTAAACCCTTTAAATTCTCCAAGCCGTCTGAGCATCTGGTGACTTTGCTCCACCGTTTTTGCAAAGCCAAATCCAGGATCCAAAATCCAGTTGCAAATCCCAAAACCGGCAGCTTTTCTCTCAAACTCCTTAAAATATTCAATCACATCTGCCACAACATCCGTGTATTGGCACAAGGAACTCATATCGGCAGGAAGCCCTCGCTTGTGCATAGCCACATATTCCAGCCCCAGCGCCCCCACAGTCGGAATCATCGCCCCATCATCTTCTCCGGCAGAAATGTCATTCACGATAAACCGCCCGATGGTGTCGTATGCCCTCCTTACAATCTCGGCAGAAAAAGTGTCGATGGAAAACGATACCGAAGGATATTTAAATGCAACTGCCTTCAACACAGGCGAAAGACGTGCCCATTCCGTATCGAAACCTTCGTAAACAGAGCCCGGCCTTGAAGAGCATGCTCCGATATCTATAATATCCGCCCCCTCTTCGAGAAATCTCTCCACCCGTCTGCAAAATTCATCCACAGAGGCAACCCGGCTGCCGCTGAAAAAGGAATCGTCATTCACGTTGACAATTCCCATTATCTTTATAACTTTGCAAGAATCAATAATCATACTTCGCAAAATTACTATTTATTATCGATATTATGCTGATTGTACTGGAAGGACTTGACGGAGCCGGCAAATCGACTCAGGTAAAAATGGTTGACGAATATCTCAAAAGTCAGGGTAAAAAGACAAAATATCTTCACTTTCCACGCTTCGACGCTCCCGTCTATGGAGATCTGATTGCAGGATTTCTCAGGGGAGATTTTGGGTCGATAGAAAACGTTCATCCTCAGTTGGTTGCACTTCTTTTTGCCGAAGACAGGAAGGACGCGGCAACGCTTCTGCAAAGCTGGCTTGATGAGGGATATTGCATCATTTTGGACAGATACGTCTATTCAAACATCGCTTTTCAGTGCTCGAAATGTGCCGACAGGGAGACTGCAGAAAAGCTTCGCGACTGGATTTTCGACACCGAATACAACAAGTTCAAAATTCCCGTTCCAGATTTGAACATCTTTCTGGACGTGCCGGTGGGTTTTGTGGATGAAAAACTGAAAAACGCCCGTACCGGCGACGACCGCGAATATCTCAAAGGGAAATCGGACATTCACGAGGCGGACATCGCTTTCCAGATTAAGGTTCGCGAGACCTATATGCAGCAATGTGCTATGGATGAGAAATTTATAAGGATTGAATGTGGGGACGAGAATGGGCGGATGCTCCCCGCAGAGGTGATTTTCAACAAGATAAAGGAACTTCTATGAAGATAATACGAATACTGTGCAGGCTGATAATCGGTCTGACCTTCATCTTTTCAGGCTTTGTGAAACTGGTCTCTCCGGTGGGGACAGGGCTGATTGTGGGGGAATATTTCAAGATGTTCCACCTTACTTTCCTCGATCCGCTTGCAATATATTTGGGGATGTTTCTCTCTGTGCTTGAGTTTGTTATAGGCACTTCGGTCCTTATCGGCTACAAGCTCAAGCTGTTCGTGAAGATTGGATTTTGGCTCACTGCCTGCTTCACTCTGATAACTCTCATCTCCGCTATCACCGGAAAGATGGCAGATTGCGGCTGTTTCGGCGAGGCGGTACATCTCACCAGTTGGCAGACCTTCTGGAAAAATGTCATCCTAATGGCGTGCTACACCGCCCTTCTGCTGCAGAGCAGGCGTTTCGTGCCGGCCGGGCCCCCTTTTGTGGAGTGGGGATATATGGG
>JABUTQ010000076.1 GCA_021443605.1 Bacteroidales bacterium
TGTCAACACTCGATCAATGTAGAACACAATCTCATCAAACTTGTACACAATCGACTGCAGCCAAATCACCGCTGCAGTCGTACTTTATATGTACTTAGTCGTATGGTTACGGGGGGGGGGATCCTTCCGCTGACGCTCAGGATGACGGAGTGCGCGGGGAGATCCTTCGCTATCGCTCAGGATGACGAAGCGCGCTGCCTTGTTTGATTAAAATATTGACTATCAAGATCATAAAATATATCACTCTGACGCTTATGCCGAGGGAACTTTGCCTAAGAAAAACCTTTCGCGAAGCGGGGATAGTTTTGTTTTTCGTGGCAAAGTCTCCGTAGGCAAAGCAGCAAAACTCGGGGAGATCCTTCGGCTACGTCTCAGGATGACGAACGGCCTCGTCTCAGGATGACGAACGGCCTCGCTTCAGGACGACGTTGTCATCCTGAGGGAGCGATAGCGACCGAAGGATCTCCCCGAATCGCTTAAATCTCAGGATGTCGGTAATCACTTGACAGTCACTACTATCCCGGCATTTGCCCAGATGCTTGGCATTATAAGGCCTCCGAGTTCACAGTATTTGGTGCAGGTGATGTTTGTGACCTCAAGATAGAGTTCCACCATCTTTAATGTCCAAGTCAGCTTGCTGTCGAGTAGGAAGTATGGTTTGAAACTGCATAATTCGCCGGAGGCATCAGTATAGTTTCCGTTCCTGTCAAACAAAGTGCCGGTGAGACCGAGTGTGAGATTATCCACAAATGCCACCTTGAGATTTCCTGAAAGTTTGTTCCTCATATAGTCCAATGCATACTGGGAGATATATTCGGCACTGTTTTTATCGGAGTAAATGTGGCCGTACGATATTCCGGCATCCCTCAAAAAACCATCACTACTGTGATATCTCCCCGAAATCTCAATCCCGATGGTATTCATCTTGGTAATCTGCATCGACTTCCAGACATATTCACCAGGGTATTGCACCCAATCGATGATATTCAACCCTCTGCGCCAATAACTTGTAACAGAGGCTCCCCATTTTCCGGAAGTGAATGTCCCCCCGAGTCTTGCCATAAATGCCTTCTCCGGCACAAGATGGGGATTCGATTCGTGGCTGGCTGTCGTGTAATAGAGGTCGGTGAACGTAGGCAGTCTCATCGATTGCACAGCCCCAACATATAGTTTGAGTGCCTTGATTGGATAAAATCCGACCTCGCCACTCCCCATTCCGTCAGTGCCAAACTGATGAATTGCCAAACCTCCTGAAAGTGAGATAGATACCTTCTCAAAGCCTAATTTGTGACGAAGCCATACATTACCCACATTGCGATTCTTTCCTTTTGTGTAGGATATTCCGTCGGGGCCGGGGACAGGCTTGTCCAGTTTTTCTCCCAACACGGTAGAGAGAATTTCGTTTCGCGTATAATCACCTCCGAGCGAGGTCTGTCCGGCAATCCATGAATAGGAGAGCCACCCCGAAGCTCCAAAGTTGTTGGTGACGTGATAATTGTACGGAACGCTCTCGGGGTGTCCCTTCACAAGTTCGAAACGATCGCGGTTGTTTCGGTATGAGAAGTAGGCCGTTGCCTCCCAATTGCCTGATTTAAAGAACCATCGCAAAGAGGTGAGGATAGTGCCGGTCTTTTCGTGCTGGTCGGGATATTTGAGCGAATAGAATCCGTTCGCCCCGAAGTCGCGGTTTTGGTATCCGGCCTGGAAATCAAAATATCCCGCTTTTCCGCCATCCAGATGAGCTCGAATATAGCCGTTTATGTTTGAAAAATCTGTATTGGAAGTATATCCGCTGCTCCGTTTGTATGATGCCGCAGCGAAGATTCCAGCCTTGTCGAATTCCCAGTTCCCTGAGATGTTTGAATAGAGATAGCCGTATTGGCCGCCGGTGGCATGAAGCCGGATATACTTTGGATGCAAGGGCGCCGTCCTGACATTGATTGCCCCTGCGTAAGCACCGGCGCCTTGCACGCCGTCAATGAGTTCCATCCCCGAGATAAAATCGATATCTACGGGTAGTGAGTGGGTTTGATGCCC
>JABUTQ010000001.1 GCA_021443605.1 Bacteroidales bacterium
TCGGGTATGCTTTCGGTCCATATCAATGTGTGGCCGTCTTTGCGCACAAGCCTTCCTGCATTTGGGGCGAAAGATGAAACCCGTTTCTTCTTGCCCGTGCTGTCAATCTTAACCAGTTGATTGTCAATCTTATATCCTGATAAGACTGCATATACGCTTCCATTGTCCATTAAAGTGGGGGCGTGATACTCGTGATGGAAGCCGTCCGTTACCGGTTTTGCAAGATAGTCAAACTGTGTATATTCTCCGCGGGAAGCGTAATCTCTGCGCCACATCCCCACATAATCGTTCACTCCCATCCAGAAATTGTCCCCGCGGGTAAATCCTGTCACGTCTATGCAGACATTCTTCATCGGGTCGATGATATGCCACCAGCGGTCCACGAAGAGCTGGAACATATCGCCTGTATAGTAGTAATTGTCTGAGTTGCTTCTCATTGCAGTTGCAATCAAGGCTCCGAACGAGTTCCTGTCGGGATAATAGTTCTTGAAAGAGCCGTAGCGCCATTTTCGGTAATCTCGCACGTCGCCATTGAGAAAGGCTGCTCTGAAATACATCAAAGTGGTGGCATCACGGCCGGGGCCTGCATTGGTGAAGTCTGTCTCCACCTGTCCGGCATCGCCGCGCATGAACCAGGTGGAAGGATAACTTTTTCCCCACACGAGCGAGTGCTCTCCCACAATATAATATATGATTCGGAAAGATCCTGTTTGGAACCAACTCTGTTGTGCCGCCCTGCGCCCATAGTGGAGGGCGTTTTGCCTTGCCCAGGGGACGGCATAGCCGCTATATGCTGTGGGAGTGGTGACAATGTCTATCCTCGAGGGGGTGTAATCTACATTGGATGTTCGTGTGAGAGAGTACGGATGGAGAATGATAGGCATTTTTCTCGGATCTATCTTCATCCCTTCAGTTACTACGCCTCTTGTTGTCTCAAATTCAAACAGATACCTGCGGGCCATCGAATCAAGCCCCTGTGGATAAATTACCTTGTAATGATTGTTTTCGAGGACGTTCCATCTCACTCCGCCCGGGTCTGCATATATGCTGGTATATTGCGCAAATGCCTCATTCTCAAAGAGAAAGAGGATAACCGCGCACAGCAGTATCACTATTTTCGGGGCAAAATTCCTCATCTTACAAAAGAAACAAGCGGCAAAGATAGAAAAATATATTGTATCTTTGATTTCTCAAGCCATCTGCAAAAATTATGAAAAAATACATTTTAATCTCCCTTTTTGCATCAATTTCCTTCATTTCTTATTCCCAAAACGATTCCACATCGTTTGTGAACGGCAATTGGGAGAAGCGAAAAATCAATGATGCCATCACTCTGACACAGTGTCATTTCATCGACAATTCACTCTTCAAGTCAAACCAATACATATCCGTGATGATTGTCTCCAACTGCCGTTTCGATATCGTTGCGGCACCGGAAGGCTCGCTCAAAAAGACATCCGATATGGCTGCGGAAAATGGCGCCGTGGCAGCTGTGAACGGCTCCTTTTACAATACCTCACCCAATTACAATTCGGTAAATTATCTTCGTATAGATGGCGTGGAGATAGATCCCAACAATGGGAAGAAGCGCACTTCAAGACAAAACGGCGCGATAGCAACCTTCAATGGAGACCTCTATGTGCTTAAAGGTGACAATGTTAAGGATTGGGAGAGCTATATCGAGGCAGAAGATGTGCTCACATCCGGCCCTATGCTGATGGCTGGCGGAGTGAATCTTGAACAGGAAGTCTCTTCGTTTAACACGACACGTCACCCGAGGACTGCCGTCGGACGCACTCCGGACGGGAAGATAATTCTGGTGACGGTTGATGGTCGCACGCCGCAGTCTGCAGGGGTGTCAATGTGGGAACTTCAGCAGATAATGAGCTGGCTGGGGTGTGAATCAAGCATCAATCTCGATGGTGGAGGAAGCACCACGATGGTAATCGAAGGTAGTGTGGTAAACAACCCCTGCGACAACAAGAAATTTGATAACGCAGGGGAGAGAAGAGTTCAGAACTGCTTGATAATCAG
>JABUTQ010000396.1 GCA_021443605.1 Bacteroidales bacterium
TGACATGCCAAGCTATTGGAGTTCGCCAAGCAAATCGGAAGTGGAATTCGTTATACAAGCAGGTAAGGAAATTATCCCTGTTGAGGTAAAGGCTGAAGGCAACATCTCCAGCAGAAGCATTGCTGTGTATAACGATAAATATGCTCCTACCTATCGTTGTCGTTTCTCTATGCTCAACCTACAATTCAACGGAAATCTGTTGAGCTGCCCATCACCGCTTATTGATTGGTCGATGAAGTTCTTAGAATGTTGCAAAAAAAGTGAATTTATTCGATACAATGGGTGAGGGTGTCGGCCATACGGCTCCAGCTGTAGCGCGATTTGGCCTCTTTTATCCCTTCTGAAAAATCCGGTTTTTCTGTAAAAAACTCTACGAGCGCACTGGTAATCGATTGAGAATCAGGATTAACGCAATATCCTGCCGTGTGGTCGGGGACAATTTCGCTCAGGGCACCGACATTTGTTACGAGCATCGGTACTTCAAAATGGAAGGCGATCTGGGTGATTCCGCTCTGGGTTGCTGAGCGATATGGAAGCACAACCAAATCCGCAACGCAGAAGAAATGGCGCACGTCATCTTCGGAGATGAATTTTGCAAACCACACGATGCGGTCTGCGATGCCCAGCCTCTCAACCTGTTCGAGATATTTCTTGCCATCGCCGTAGAACTCTCCGGCGACTATCAACTTCTTGTCCTTCAGCCTATCATCGGCAAATGCCTCTAAAAGCATGTCAAGACCTTTATAATCACGGATATACCCGAAAAACAAGGCATACTCCTGCTGCGAATCCAAACCAAGTGCGGCAGCTGCCTCTTCCTTGCTCTCCTTTATCCCGAAATGGTCATAAATCGGGTGCGGACACATCGCAACGGGCTTTGAATCACAATAATGGCGTATGTCGTTCTGCACTTTGTCCGATAGGGCCACCATCCCGTCAAGTGTATTCACGAAATAGCGAGGCAAGAATTTGTCCATCAGATTCGCCTCGTGCGATATCATATTGTGTATCAGCCCAATCTTCTTTATTTTTTTGCCGAGATTTCTGGCAATCGTGCCGTAGCAAGGGGCAAAATAGCTCATCCAATAGGCAAAAATCACAACATCGGGGGCATCGCGGCGGATTCGGCGACCGACCTTTACCCAGTTGAGCGGGTTGCAGGAATTGATGCAGCGCACAATGTCAAGCCCTTCGGGGGCCGGAGCGTCCGAATATTGGGTGGTACCGGGAAAAAGGAAATCGGGATATTGCAGTGTGAAGTTATACAACGTCACCGTATGTCCCTGAGACACATATTCTTTTGCCAAGCGGACATTGAAGTCTGAAATCCCTCCGCGGTAAGGGTGAGCAGTTCCGATAATTCCTATTTTCATAAATTCAGCCTATCGGCATATCCGATAATAATCTGCAAGTTATCTAAAATATAATAAATCAGCAAAAATTTAAATTAGAAATATTTGTAAATAAGAATAATTATTATTTAGTTTGCATAAAATTCCCTTAATAAATAATTATTAACCCTTTAAAGCTTCACGAATTATGAGAAGTATCACAACTTTTGATCTGCAGTATGCACACAGATTTTATGGCTTCCAAGGCGAAGCTCAGTATCTTCACGGTCACACAGGCACTTTGACCATCGAAGTGGAGGACACCATCAACAAAGGTGTGAATATGGTGTATCCGTGCAATGAAATCCAAAAAGTGGCGTGGGATGTGTTGAAGAATTTCGATCACGCGCTGATTCTTAGGGAAGACGACCCGCTTCTTCCCGCCATCCTCGAGGTCTATGAACAGACGGGCATCAAGGGGGGGCATCCACAAAACAAGATGAAGGGAGAAGCCTTCAAAACTCCACTTGCAACGGCATTTCCGGATTCCAGGTTAGTCGTAACGAAAGAGACTATGACCGTAGAGGGGATGATTAAGATTGTCTATGAGCTCCTTAAGGACAAGCTTAATATCGCAAAAATTACATTCACAAGCGGCGTCAATGCGGCTTGCGCAGAGTTTGAATCGCGCA
>JABUTQ010000010.1 GCA_021443605.1 Bacteroidales bacterium
ATTGTCTCAAGTCCTGAAGCCACCTGAGGGTCTGAATTTATTGACTGCAAAGTGCCACTTAAAGATGTTATTGGGGCAAGAGAGTTCATTATCTCGTGTGTCAGCACCCTTGTCAGTTTCACCTGAGAATCTGATTCCCTGGCATCGAGTGCGCTACCTATATCACTGACAGTCACCGACTTCAATATTTTTCCATCATACGCTACCTCAGATGCCGACAATGAGTAATGCACCGCACCTCTCTCACTGCGCAGCTCTATCTCACGCACCGCTCCGGGCTTGATCTCCATAATTGCCACAACTAAATCTCCCCCCCTGAATCCGAGCTGGTTGATATGGGTAAAGACTTCCAGTCCAAACATTTTCATCAGAGTGGAATTTTTCTGAAACACCCGTCCTTCGGAATCCATCACAATGATGCCGATGGGCAGATTATCCATGATAACCGAGTAATATTGCTCACGGGCGCGAATCTTTTCCTCCTCTTCGTGAAGGATGTCGCGCACGCGGTTGAGTGTGGAGTTTATTCCCGATTTTCGGCCGTCGGTCTTGAACTGAAAGTTAAAATCTCCGCTTTGGATGGCATCCAGAAGGAACTGCAATTTCTGTCTCGAAGTCATCATAAGCCGTATTTCTTTATTTTGTTGTACAGTGTCTGACGGGTAATGCCGAGTCGGGAGGCAACAGCGCTCATATTGCCGTCAAGCTCGTCAATGGCACGTTTTATTGCCGAAGCTTCTATCTCTTCGAGAGTCGTTGCATTCTCTTTCGGCGTTTTTGAGACAGACTTCCTCAGTAGCAGGTCGGCAGCAGAAATCTTCCCCCCTTCGTTCATAATCACAGCCTTTTCCACAGTGTGACGCAGCTCGCGTATATTGCCGTACCACTCGTATCCCATCATCGCCCTCACGGCATCGGAGCTGAATCCATCGATGCGCCTGTCGTATTTGCGGGCATATTCCCGCAAAAAAATCTCCGCCAATGGCAAAATATCCTCCTTACGCTCACGCAGAGGCGGTATATGAAGATGAATCGTATTTATGCGGTACATCAAATCTTCGCGGAACGTCCCCTCAGAAACCATCGACTCTATGTCTCTGTTGGTAGCACAGATGATTCGTGCATTCACGTCTATAGTCTTAGCAGAGCCAATGCGGGTGATTCGGCCCGTCTGCAAGGCCGAGAGAAGCTTCGCCTGCAAATTATACGGAAGATTTCCTATCTCATCCAAAAACAAGGTTCCTCCCGAGGCGACCTCGAACTTGCCGGCCCTATCCTCGTGAGCATCTGTGAATGAGCCCTTTGTGTGGCCAAAAAGCTCACTCTCGAACAGGCTTTCGGGCACGGCTCCGAGATCCACTGTCACCATAAGCTCATTTCTTCTGAGCGACAGATTGTGAATCTCACGGGCAAGCACCTCCTTGCCTGTGCCGTTCTCGCCCGTAATGAGGATATTTGCATCTGTGCCGGAGACCTTGCCGACTGTCTTGCGAAGGAGACTCATCGCATTCGATGTTCCCCAATACATATCGCCGGAAGCGGTGAGTTCATTTTTCAACTCTTTGATATGCCGGATATCCCTTTGGGATCGACTAAGATTGTAGGCATTCTGGATAGAGGCCACCAGCTTGGCATTATCCCAAGGCTTCACCACAAAATCTACAGCCCCCCGTCTGACAGCTTCGACCGCAATGTTGATATCTGCGTATGCAGTAAACACAACGACCTGAATATCAGGATGTTTAAGTTTAAGCTGATCGAGATAATACAGCCCCTCATTGCCGTTTGTGACCTTGGCTCGGAAGTTCATATCCAACAACACTACATCTATATCCTCTATGTTTTTCTCTATGTCATCGGGATTGGCAATATCCTCCACCTTGGCAAAATATTGCCCGAGCAGCAGACTCACCGCCTGCCGAATCTCCTTCTTGTCGTCAACTACGAGTATGTTGCCTTTTTTCATTGTGCTGTCGATGATTATCTTGATAAATAT
>JABUTQ010000257.1 GCA_021443605.1 Bacteroidales bacterium
CCGATTCTTATCTTCCTGGCGGGATCTACAAGGACATCCCACAGACGCTGATCTTTGTTGAGCTCTCTCAGAAGGAATACTTCAATCTCGGCACCGGTCTTCTCCTTGTTGCCTTTGAGCCTTGCCGGAAAGACTTTGGTGTCGTTGAACACCATCAAATCACCTTCGTTGCAATAATCTATGATTCCCTTGAATACTTTATGTTCGATATTACCGCTCTTTTTGTCGAGAACCATCAATCTGGAAGCTTCTCTCTCTTTTGCCGGATACTTGGCGATTCTTTCGGCCGGTAATTCAAAGTCAAATTGTGAAAGTTTCATCCCTTCTTTTAAGTTTTAGTTCGCAAAACAAATAATTTTTTTTGAACTGATACTAAAAAAGTTTCAATTCCTCAAGAGAAAAGGCGTTATTTATCACAAATTCTCCCGATTTGGTCCTTTCGAGAGTGGTAAGGTGAGCACCGCTCCCTGCAGCAAGACCGAGGTCGCGAGCCAAAGAACGGATATATGTCCCTTTGCTGCAACGTATTCTGATTTTTACCAAAGGTTTGCCATCTTCGTCGTTATCAAAGGAGAGCATTTCTATTTCAGATATTGTGATTCTCGAAGAACGGAGTTCAACCTCCTCGCCTGCACGAGCATATTCGTAAGCCCGCAAGCCTCCAACCATCTTGGCGCTGAAAACCGGAGGCACCTGGTCTTGCTCTCCGACAAACGATTCCAATACTTTTTCAAGGCTCTCTTTTGTTATATGTTCGTATGGATATTCGCAGTCAATCTCCTTCTCGAGGTCGTACGAAGGGGTTGTGGCTCCGAACTTTACCGTTGCAACATATTCTTTCTCACCGGCTTGCAGCTGTTCGGCCACTTTTGTCGCCTTTCCGATGCAGACAACCAACACTCCTATGGCGAGAGGATCGAGCGTGCCGGCGTGTCCTACCTTCACGTTTTTTACCTTGAAGTATTTCTGGAGAGAGAATTTGATTTTTCTCACCACATCTGCCGATGTCCAGCTGTAGGGTTTGTCGATGGGAATCACAACTCCTTCGTTGAATTCGTCCAAAGTGGGCTGTTCCCTATTCGCAGTATTTTTGTCAATTATCTGATACATCGATTATTTGCAGGCTATCTTTTCAACTCTTCTCTGGTGTCTTCCCCCTTCAAACGAAGCTTCGAGATATGCTTTCACGATTGCTTTTGCTTCATCTGCCGGAATGAATCTGGCCGGGAGGGAGAGGACATTTGCATCGTTGTGCTGTTTTGCAAGAGCTCCGAGTTCCGGCGTCCAGCAGAGGGCTGCTCGTATCCCTTGGTGCTTGTTGAGCGTCATAGAGATGCCGTTTCCTGAGCCGCACATTGCAATTCCAAAATCAACTTCGTGATTTTCAACTGCTTCTGCGAGCGGATGGGCTGTGTCCGGATAGTCCATACTCTCTGCGGAGTGAGCTCCAAAGTCAATGATTTCATATCCCATTTCTTTCAAAAATGGTTTTAGAATTTCCTTTAATTCATATCCGGCGTGGTCGGATGCCATTCCTATTTTCATATCGGTGTCAATTATGATTTATGCTTGTTCTCTCTCTTTCAGAATCCTCTCACGGCGATAGAAGGCTGGTTCGGTCTCCATCTTGGAAATCTCTTCTCCGGAAGAAACTATCAGTGATGGTACTTCCAAAATCCTCTTTCGTCTGGTGATAGTGCTCTTTAAATCAGGCTGTTGTGGTAGTCCATGCTTTACGGAAATGGCATCGTCTGTCTCTTCCATCTTTACGGCGATGGTGGTGCTGGGGTTGATGAGGTCTTCATCTATCTGCGGCAGCGGATTCATCTCAAACCCGGTGACGATTATCGTAATGCAAACCCCTTCTCCCATCTCGTCGTCCTTTACGATACCAACCTTGCAGGTGATATTGTTGTGGGTGTGCTGTTTAATAAGTTCCGATATTTCGTTCCTGTCGCCGGCGGTGAATCCCCCTTTTGCTCCGCTCGCCGTGAT
>JABUTQ010000116.1 GCA_021443605.1 Bacteroidales bacterium
ACCGATATTTCCTCAAAATCGTATTCGTTTTCCAGTGTGTTGAACAGCCCCTCCTTCGCAAAATCTGTGGTTGGCCTTGCCTGATACGATGCGGGCGGATTGATTGACCGCCCCTTCAATTTGCCTCCGATGATTCTCATTGCTTCAGGATTGAGATTGATTCAACTCCCTGAAAATAATTGAAGAGCGATTCCTTCTCTTCATAACTGAGCGAGCCCGAATAATATAAAGTGGTGACCTCCGGATTCATCGAGAACTCTTTCAGGGCAGCAAATACGAAATACTCGGCAGTCACAAATTCAGTGGCAGGGTAAGAATTGGCCAATAGCAAAGAATCAGGGGTAGCAAGGACGATATGCACTATGCCTTCCGCATATTCGAATACGATTTTATTGTGTCCGGGAATCTTCTCGGCTGCATTGAGAAGGGAGTAGATGTTTGGCTTTTGCTCTGAACTTGATGGGGATATAGCATAAACAAGAACTGCCTTAAAATGAGGCAGTTCTATGTGTTTTACAATGTCGTTTTCCTCTATCTTTACAACTTGGGAGAGCATCATTCGCGCCTCTGCCTCGTCAAAGAAGGAAGACGGTATCAGTGTGTATTTCTCCACTATTCCCAGTTACCGGCGTTGTTGTTAGGATTTTCAATGCTGCCGACGAGAAGACCGGGGTAACGACCAGTGTCGTTTCTGAGGGCCACAAGGTTGATGATGAGCTGTTTGTCCATATCCTTGAGGAGTGAAGTGAAAGGCATTCCGGCCTCAAACAAAGGAACGTTCACACCTGATACGACCTTGATGGTCTCTTTCATAAGAACAGTGTCACCGCCTGAGAAAGGAATATATCTGAGCTTCTCGGGATTGAAATCGGGACGGTTGTTGAAGAGGGTGTCCTTTACGGGAACCTTGTTGGGAACTGAGAATACAAGATTCTTATCACCTGCAAGATAGAGCTGATAAAGGTCGAGATTTGTGAACTTATTACCCTTTGCCTTGCGGATTGCAGCTGTGTGGGCAACAGCAACGGAGTCATCATTTGAACCAATCTGCATCAAGATGGTCATCTGGCCATTTTTGTAAAAATCAATCAGGGAGTCCATACTGGGAGCATACTTGGCATTTGCATTCTTGTAGGCAACCTGAAGAGTACGGATGTCTTTCAAGATTGTAACGGCCTCTTTTTCCCTTAGACTTCTCTCGTTCTCAAATTTAACGGGATTGTTGATACCCTTGACGATTAAATAAGCCAGTAAAACAATGATTACCGGGAAGATGAAATAAGTGAGTAGTTTTTTCATTTTATTTATTATTAATTACTTAGCAAGTTTAGTAAGCATACACAAATCTCAATGTGACTTACAAATTTATAATAAATATTTAGTCCGTGCAATTTATTTTACAATAAGAGAAAAAAATTTTGTCCGCAACTCGCTTAATAGTTACTTTTGCGTGCAAATCGGCACAGATGGAACAATTTATAGACAATAAAAAAAACATAATCTTAGTAGGTCATTTGAACCCGGATGGAGATTGCATAGGTTCGCTTACGGCTATGTACTACTATCTGCGCCAGAGAGGGATTAAGGCCACGATGATTGTCCCGAATCATTTCCCGATTACTTTGAAATTTCTCGAGCCGCGAGAGAGCGCAATAAAGATTTTCTCTTGCTGCCGTGATTTTTGCATAGAGGCAGTCTCAAACGCAGACCTCATTATCTGTCTGGATTTGAACGCTTTCAACCGAACAGAGGGGATTGCGCCATATCTATCTGAATCCAAAGCAGACAAGATTCTTATAGACCATCATCCTATGCCGGATGTCAATGCGTTCCAACTGGTAATTTCAAGAACCGACGTTTCATCTGCCTGCGAGATTCTGTATTACACCCTGTTGGAGATGTCTGACATTGCCGGAGACACTTCCCGTCTTTGTGACAAATGCGCCACTTCTCTTTTTACGGGGATGCTCACAGATACGAACAATTT
>JABUTQ010000306.1 GCA_021443605.1 Bacteroidales bacterium
TGTCTTGCAAAGGAGAGAATGCACCCCGCCATCTTTTGACAACAATCATTGTTCTCTCCATAGGAGGTGAGCAGTTTGAGATAAAACTTCGACATCTCTATAAGGTGCGACATCTCCTCCCCGGTGAGTTTCACTCGGATGTCCTTTTTATGAGCTACGAGTTCCCAGGGGGTGTTCCCGTCAAATATCTCCTTCACTATAAAGGGAGTGAACACCATACCGATGAATTTGCTCTCATCACTGATACTCTTCAGCTGATATATGCTGCCGGGGGTGAACAATTCAAGAGTTCCGGCAGTTATATGGTTCGTCACAAGATTCGTTTCCGATTCAGCCTCTCCGGCGCAACACAAAGCGAGCCCCATATCGGCAAAATACATAGGCTCCCCCAGATGCTTTGAAAAACGGAGAATCTCTGCCGCTTTGAATGAAATGTTGCAGTTTTGCCCATAGTAAGTATCCTGCAAGGACGATAGTTTCTCCTTGATGGTTTCTACGGAAAATTTGTCAAGATGTCGCATAGTAATATCACAAAAATTCACATAATTTTATTCAAATATAGAATTTTTTCTCAATATGGTCACAAAAAGGAAAATATTATGATATTTTATTCACTTGAATCCGTTAATACTGGCACACCTTTGGTAAAACTTGGCTCCGGATTATTTAAAAAAACAAATAATAATGAAAAAATCGATTGTTATTATGGCTCTTGCAGCCGTGTTGTGCGGTTGCGTCAACAACAACGGTCAATGGCCGGAGTGGCCTGAAGGCCCCGGTGGATTCGACCCGGGACAAGGTGGAATGGGACAAGCCGGCAGTTTTGACAATTCAGCGCTGGGTGAACTTGCAACTTTTACCATCTCTCCTTATACCGCCGCAAAATCTGAAACGGAAAGTATCCCTGCAGGAGATGAGGATTTCATTGAAAACAGAGATTTCAAGGCAGAAATCAATATAAAATATAATACTGACGGAGATGCTGTAGTAACCGGTGCTCCGGATGGAGTGGTGACTATTGACGGAAATCGTGTAACTGCCAATGCATCTGCTTCTTACAAATTCATATTGAGCGGAAAAAGTACAAACGCGAGATTCAAGCTGTACAGCGAAAAGGCAACTGCCATTGTACTCAATGGTGTTGAGATTACAAATCCCACAGGTGCTGCAATAAACGTGCAGAGCAAGAAACGTACTTATCTTGTATTGTCCGATGGCACTGCCAATACAATTACCGATGGCAGCAATTATGAGACTGAGACTGTCGATGGCACTGCAGAAAAGCAGAAAGGGACATACTACAGCAAAGGACAGACAATCATCTCCGGCAAAGGAACTCTCTCTGTCAATGCCAATTACAAGCACGGAATAGACACAAAGGATTATCTCCGCATCCGTCCGAACTCTTTCATTACAATAAATGCGGTGGAAGGGAGCTGCATCAAATGTGAAGACGATGATCTTGAAAGTTGCGGACTTCTCATTGATGGCGGCACACTAAATCTGAAAACCACCGCAACCGCCGGCAAGTGTATGAGTTCAGATGGAAATGTCACAATCAATGGTGGATATATCTGTGCAATCACCACAGGAACAGGCGAATGGGATGGTGATGATGCAGAGGTCAAGGATGTATCAGGCGCAGCCGGAATCAAGTGCGACGGGACATTCACCATGAATGACGGAGAACTTCTTCTTTCCAGCTCCGGCAAAGGGGGCAAGGGAATAAATGGCGACACCAATCTCATTTTCAAAGGGGGCAAAGTGCGTGCACTCACTACAGGTGGAGTTTATTCATATACCTATGGTGGAGCCACTTACGAAACTTCTCCAAAGGGAATCAAGAGTGACAAGACAATCGAAATCAGCGGTGGCGACATTATGGTACGCACACTTGGAGCACAGGAGGGAAGCGAAGGAATAGAAGCAAAGGAGCGTTTCATTCTCAGTGGAGGTCTGGTGCAGATATATGC
>JABUTQ010000179.1 GCA_021443605.1 Bacteroidales bacterium
TGGTGCTGTCATATACCAATTCCAGGGTTAATTTGGCTCTCAGCGAAGACCAAAAGGATGCATATAGCATCACGAGGAAGGTGAAACTTGGAGTTTGTCCCGGTATTATGATATTCATTCTCAATAATTTAAGTACACACGTATCGGTCAGCATCGGTGGTGTTTCTTACAGTCATATCAACTGCTATGAAAAGGGCACCCAAATCGGAAAGAGAAATCAGACAAAAGCCCACTTTACCCCCGATATCACCGACATCTCATTTGGAATGACACTCTTTCTTTAATGAAAACGATAAAAAAGATAATTCTCTTTTCCCTGATTCTATTCTCGGGATGTGTCAGCAACGATATTCCCAAGGCGGGGTTGGACAGTGTGATTACTGCTTTCGAACTGTCGGGCGGAGTTGCAGAAATCAATCCTGAGCTTCGTACGGTCACCATTACCCTCGATGAGCTCACCGATATCTGCAACGTGAACGTCACCAAGGTGGAGTTCAATTCCAGTGCAGTTGTACCATCTGTCAAACTTGTTGGGAATCACAATTTTACACAAAAAATGACGGTGACGCTCAACAACGAAGGGCAAGAGAGTGTATGGACTATCTCTGCACAACAGAATATCTCAAAGTTCTTTACAGTGGATGGTCAGGTTGGAGCAACCGTAATCGATGAGATAAACCACAGGATAGTTTTGAAGGTTTCTCCATTCGTCAACAGAAAAGAGTTAGAGATTCTTTCAATTTGTCTCGGCCCCGAAAGCATAACTACATACGAACCAGCTCCGGCTACATTGCACGATTTCTCGAACGGACAGGAGATTGTAGTCACTTGCCACGGAAGGTCTGCTACCTGGTCTATCTACGTTGAGATAACCAGTACATTGGTTGAACTGGTTTCTGCAGATGCATGGACAAGGGTCGCCTGGCTGAAGGGAAGTGGCATAGCGGGTGAGAAAAATGGATTCAGATATAGGAAAGCCGGTGACGAGCAATGGCTGGAAGTGCCTGACGTACAAGAGACTGGAGGTGTTTTCCAAGCGATGATAGACAGCCTTGCACCTATGACTTCATACGAATGTCTTGCATACTGCGGAGATGATGAAAGTGAGGTTGCGACCATCACCACCGAAGGGGAGATGCAGCTTCCGAACCCGGGGTTCGAGGTATTCAGCCATGCCGAGTCGGATAAATACTACTCTTTCTTCGATCCGGCAAGCAGTGCGTCAGAGCTTCAGACAAAATGGTGGGGAAGCGGAAACAAAGGCTCAACTACAGTGGGTTCGAGCTATGCAATCACCCTTCCCGATACAGAAACTTTTACAGAGGGGTCGGCATCTCTCAAGATGATGTCTCAGTATGTGGTTATCAAGTTCGCCGCGGGTAACGTGTTCTCAGGAGAGTTTTCACATACCATCGGAACATCCGGTGGAGTGATTCGTCTTGGAAGGCCTTTCACTCTCAGACCGAGGAAGTTGTCGCTTATGCTCAAATACAAGTGCGGCAAGATTGAAGAACACACCCTTGGCGGTTATCCCCCGGATGACCCTGTAAAGGTTGGGGACAACGACCGCGGAGTCGTGTGGGTGGCTCTCGGCAAATGGGATTATCGCAAATATGGCGGAACTGCCGATTCTCCGGTAATGGTCAATACAAACGAGAAGAGCACTTTCTTCGACCCTAAAGGGGAGGATGTCATCGCTTACGGCAAGTTTGTCACCGCAGAGAGCATAAACGAATGGACCAAGGTTGAGATTCCATTGGAATATTATTCAACCTCAGTCCATCCCACTCACATCATCGTCTCTTGCGCCGCCAGCCTTTTGGGCGATTATTTCACCGGCAGCGCCGATTCAATCCTTTGGATAGACGATATCAAACTGGAGTATTAAATTACTCTTCGATGTCCTGCATAATCCTTATTGTTTTCTTAGCTCCACCGATAGTTTCAAGCGTAATGATTTCCTCCCT
>JABUTQ010000230.1 GCA_021443605.1 Bacteroidales bacterium
TAGAAGCTGTTTAAATTTGATTCAAATTTTTATTTATGGAATGTTTTTGAGTAGATTTGCAGTGAATATGGGTAGTATTTTGGACAGTGAAATCACTTATCTTCCAGGGGTTGGACCTCGAAGGGCAGAGCTTCTGAATAAGGAGCTAAACGTGTTCACTTTCAGAGATTTGATAAATATATTCCCATTCAGATATGTAGATCGGAGCAAGTTTTATTCGATTCGGGAAATAGACAGCACAAGCGCATTCATCCAACTTCGCGGTGTGATTGTCCAAAAAAGGATGGTAGGGGAACAGCGGGGAAAAAGGTTGATTGCCCATCTTCACGATGATACCGGCACGATAGAACTTGTCTTTTTCCAGCGTTTGAAGTGGATAGACGAATTCCTGAAAATAGGCAGCGAATATATTGTATTCGGCAAGCCTTCGGTCTTTAACGGCACTTACAACATGGTGCATCCCGAAGTGGAGGCGGCCGGTGGGGTAAAAAGCGACACCGTTGCGATGATGACAGGAATCTACACCAGCACCGAAAAGTTGAAGAACGGCGGAATCACGAACAAGGTATTCTCGAAGTTGGTGCGCACCGCACTCGACAAATGCCAATCGGACATCACGGAGACACTTCCGGACTATATCATTCAAGAGAAACGGCTTTGTCCCCTCCCCTTTGCATTGGAAAACATCCATTTCCCGAAAGATGTACACGCATTGGCGGCAGCTCGTGCAAGACTCAAATTTGAAGAACTTTTCATACTCCAACTCTCTCTTTTAAAACAGAAAAGTGTAAGGATGAGAAACACGGAAGGGCTTGTGTTCAAGAGACTTGGGACTGCATTCAACAATACTTACAACAATCTTGCATTTCCGCTGACCGGGGCACAGAAAAGAGTGTTGAAGGAGATTCGAAACGATATGGTTTCCGGCAGGCAGATGAATCGGCTCCTTCAAGGGGATGTTGGTAGCGGCAAGACACTCGTGGCGCTGCTCAGCGCAATACAGGCAATTGACAACGGCTACCAGGCCTGCCTTATGGCTCCAACTGAAGTACTTGCAAACCAGCACTATAATGGTGTATCAAAATTCATTGACACCTCTTTGGTAAAAGTGGCACTCCTTACCGGCAGCACCAAGACAAAGGAGAGACGGGAGATTTATGCAGGGCTGGAAGACGGCTCGATAGATCTTGTTTTCGGTACCCACGCGCTGCTTGAAGATAAGGTAAAATTTGCAAATCTCGGATTGGCGGTCATTGACGAACAGCACCGTTTTGGAGTAGAACAAAGGTCTAAACTGTGGAGCAAGTCGAAGATAGCCCCCCATATTCTGGTGATGACTGCAACCCCTATACCCCGCACCCTTGCAATGACTCTCTACGGAGATTTGGACGTATCTGTAATCGACGAACTCCCCCCGGGCAGAAAGCCTATCAAAACTGTCCATATGTCTGAACAGAAGCGGGGAATCGTATATGATTTTATGAAGAAAGAGATTGCGGCAGGAAGGCAGGTGTTCGTGGTATATCCTCTGATAAAGGAATCCGAAAAGATGGACTACGAGAATCTTGAAGCGGGATACCTGCAGATTACCGACTATTTTCCGCAGCCAAAGTATAAGGTAGCAGTGGTTCACGGACAGCAAACGACTGAAAACAAGAACTTTGATATGAATCTCTTCGCCACGGGCAAGGCAGACATCCTCGTGGCGACCTCCGTGATAGAGGTTGGTGTGGATGTCCCGAATGCCTCTGTAATGGTGATAGAGAGTGCGGAGCGATTCGGATTGAGCCAGCTTCACCAGTTGCGCGGCCGTGTGGGAAGAGGAGCCGAAAAATCTTATTGTATCCTGATGACGGGATACAAGCTGAGCAAGGAATCGCGACAACGGATTGAGCTGATGTGTGCCACAAGCGACGGATTCGAGCTTGCCGAAGCCGATTTGAGAATGCGCGGGCC
>JABUTQ010000266.1 GCA_021443605.1 Bacteroidales bacterium
AGCGCAGCATATTCGCGAGCCTCCACGATAAACAGCCCTGCAATCATAAGTGACTCAGCCTTAGACCCTTCCGATTTGTTTTCAGTTGTCTGAAAAGACTCGTTGGGGTCGTTTGAGAAGCAGTTGAGATTGAGGCAGTCGTTCCAATCGGCACGCCCTATGAGCGGAAGGCTGTGAGGGCCGAGGGATCCAGCAACCTTGTCAAGACTTATTGTAAGATGTTCAAACAGAGTCTTTTCGCTGCCGGGCACATTATCAAATGGCACCATCTCTTCAAGGATGCTGAAGTCGCCCGTCTCTTTTATGTAGCAGGTTGTTCCGAAGATGAGCCAGAGAGGATCGTCTCCAAATCCGGCCCCGATGTCGTTGTTGCCCCGTTTGCTAAGCGGCTGGTACTGATGATAGCAGCTGCCGTCGGGGAACTGGGTGGCAGCAATATCCAGAATCCTCTCCCTTGCCTTTTCGGGAATATGGTGGACGAACCCGGCCAAATCTTGATTGGAGTCACGAAAGCCCATTCCACGCCCGATGCCACTCTCAAAGAACGAAGCGCTGCGGCTCATATTGAAAGTGACCATACACTGGTATTGATTCCAAATATTAACCATCCTGCAAAGCGACGAATCTTCACATTCGAGCGTAAATTTACCCAATAGATTATCCCAATATCTGCGAAGAGAATCAAAGGCGGAGTCTATTTTTTCGTGACTGTCGAACGATGTGATAATATCGCGAGCAGGCTTTTCATTTATTTTTCCTAGTGATTCAAATTTCTCTGAATCAGGATTTTCTACATAACCAAGAATAAAATCTATCCTGCGTGTCTCTCCTGGATCAAGTGAAATGGAGAGGCAATGGGACGCCACCGGGCTCCACCCGTGGGCGACTGAATTTCCACTCTCTCCACGAACCACCATATCGGGAGCATCGAAGCCGTTGTAAAGGCCGATAAAACTCTCGCGGTCCGTGTCAAATCCCGCTACGGGGGCATTGCAGGCGTAAAAAGCATAATGGTTGCGGCGTTCACGATATTCAGTTTTGTGATAGAGCACCGCACCGTCATCAGCCACCTCAACTTCGCCCGTAGAGAGATTTCTCTGAAAATTCTCCATATCGGTGGAAGCGTTCCACAGGCACCATTCTACAAACGAATAGAACTTGAACTCCTTGCGTGAAGAACCTGAATTTGTGAGAGTTACGGAATGAATTTCACAATTGCGGTTTTGTGGCACAAAAAACAGGAGCTCAGTTTTGAGACCGTTGCGGATGCCCGAGATGCGGGTGTATCCCATTCCGTGACGACACTCATAGCTGTCGAGCGGAGTTTTGCAGGGCTTCCAGGACGGAGACCAAAAAGAGCCGTCTTTTTCACGGATATAGAAATATCTTCCTCCGGCATCCATAGGAACACCATTGTAACGGTATCGGAGAATACGACGGAACTTGGCATCGCGATAGAAGCAATATCCACCGGCTGTGTTGGAAATCAGTGAGAAAAACTTGTCTGTGCCGAGATAATTTATCCAGGGATACGGTGTCTGAGGGGTTGTGATCACATACTCCCTTCTATCATCGTCAAAATAACCGAAATTCTTGTTCATTACTCAGAAAGCCATTTTTTTACAGCCTTGCCCCACTCCCTTGTCACATCTTCGGTCCAAGGACCGTTTGAAGAGGCTTCGGGGAGCATCATAGAGCAACTTTCATTTTTATCCGATAAAGACCATACAACAATGGACACACCGTGTCTTGCTGCCATATCGGTCCATTCTTTCCACGATTGATAATCGAGCGGGCCGTCGCCGGTGCACTCCATCGCCGCACACTCCGAGATGAAAACAGGGAGCCCGGCCTCAATTGCAGCCTCGGTACGGTTACGAAGGTCGTCCTTGTGTGTTGCCGCATAGAAATGCATCGTGTACATAAGATTGTCATATTCTGTAATCGG
>JABUTQ010000245.1 GCA_021443605.1 Bacteroidales bacterium
ATGTTCAACTCCGCCCTTTACCGGAGCGAGCGAGTGGGTGCGGCTTGCACTCACGAAGCAGTCTTGGCCCATATAGAACAAGGTATCGATCCTTCAAAGATTGTTATGGGACTTGCGTTCTATGGCAGAGGGAAAGAGGGGTTCCCCGCCCCTGCCGATATGGCTGCGGCACAGAAACGCGGTATCGAAGGATATGTCTGGCAGTGGGATGACGTTGCCAAGAACCCCTATTTCGCCGACCCACAGACAGGAGAGCTCGTCTTCGGGTACGAAGACTTGGAATCAATAGCCATCAAGGCATCATACGCCGTGGACAACGGCCTTGCCGGCGTGATGTACTGGTCATACGACGGAGACAACAAAAAAGGGGATTTCAGGCGGACGGTTTATGAAATTCTCAATCCACAACAATAGTAACAATTTGAATATCATTATATTATGACAAAAAAGACAGATAACGGAAGCAGCACTTTGAAAAAGTGGATATTGGCGGCAATAATGGTGCTTGTGCCAATTGCCGTTACGATAATTGAACCGTCTGCAATGGGGCTCGAAGGCATAACCGCCATTCAACAGAGGATGCTGGCAATATTTCTGTTTGCCGCATTGTCTTGGATTTTTGAACTTTTCCCCGCGTGGGTAACTTCGATAGCAGTAATCGCCCTCATCGCCCTCACCGACAGCGACAGTGCGTTTTACTTCTATCAACATCAGAAGTTCCCGAATCAGGAGGCAGGCAACTTACTCAAGTCGTCCAATGTCCTCAAGAGCTTCGGAGACCCTTCAATAGTGCTCTATATCGGCGGTTTGGTAATGGCGGTCACCGCCTCCAAAATTGGCCTCGATGCAAAATTGGCGCGTGCCATCCTCCATCCGTTCGGCAAGAAACCGGCCAACGTGTTGCTGGGAGTGATGCTTGCCACCGGTATCCTGTCTATGTTTATGAGCGACACTGCCACCACAGCCCTTATGATAGGAATGATGACACCCGTCTTTGTATCGATGGGTGATGACACCAAAGGCAAGGCATCTCTTGCCCTCAGCGTCACTTTCGCAGCCCTCATCGGTGGCATGGGCACTCCTGTGGGCACCCCTCCGGCTATGCTTGCCTTCAATGCCATCAACAATCCGAATGGTCTCAATCTGCATGTCTCGTTCGCTATGTGGATGGTGATAATGATACCGCTATGTTTTGCACTCATCTTCCTGGCCTGGCGTGTCTTGGTGCGGATGTTCCCGTTTTCGGTGAAAGAAGTGGAAATAGTCTTTGTTAACAAAGCGTCAAGCCGCAGAGATTTAATTATAGTAGTCGCCACATACGCCATCACCATCTTCCTGTGGGTTACACAAGGACTTACGGGGGTTAACAACAGTGTTGCCGCCCTTGTCCCTGTAGTGATATTGTCTATCTTCGGCATCTTCACGGCAAAAGAATTAAACCAGCTCCCTTGGGCTGTGCTGTGGATGTTCGCAGGCGGCCTGGCGCTCGGGGATGGAATGGACAAAGTGGGACTGTCCTCTTTCTTGATTGACAAGGTGCCTTTCGGTGCGATGTCTCCGATTATCATCCTTATTGTATCGGCGCTGATATGCTGGGGATTAAGCAATTTCATCAGCAACACCGGCACGGCTGCTCTTATGATTCCCGTGCTCACCGCAATGGCTGTCTCTATGGGAGATCGTCTTGCCCCCGTTGGTGGTGGATTGACTATCATTATGGGGATAGCCATCTCTGCATCTATGGCGATGTCGCTCCCCGTATCTACGCCGGGCAATGCAATTGCCTATGCCACCGGACACGTCACACAGAAACAGATGGCACGCGCCGGCATCGTCATCGGCCTCATTGGGCTCATCATCGGCTACTTGTTTATAACTGTCGCATCCAAGCTGTTTTAGTCCCATCGTCATTCTGAGGGCCTTAGCCCGAAGAATCCCCACGAG
>JABUTQ010000174.1 GCA_021443605.1 Bacteroidales bacterium
ATTGTTTTTGTCCTTTCACTTCCGCAATTCGGCGGTCGCGAGAACCCCATCTACAACGGAATTTATGAGACAGTCATAATTATGGCACTCTTCCCTGTAATCGTATCGATGGGTGCGGGCAGTGCTATAAAAGGAGCTAAGTCGCAGAAAATCTGCAAGTTCCTTGGCGAGATATCGTATCCTATCTATATCACCCACTACCCTCTGATGTATATGCAGATGGCTTGGGCCGAGAAACACGTTGATACTCCCGTTTCAACCCATGTGATGGTGTCGGTATGCCTCTATATCCTATCAGTCGGTATGGCATACGCTCTGTTCAAGCTTTACGATGAGCCTGTCCGCAAGTGGCTTACCGAGCATTGGCTCAAGAGAAAAACAGCATAATCAAGATATAATCGTCTTTCGATATTGATTGGGCGACATTCCCGTGACTCGCTTGAAATATTTGCCGAAGAACGTTTGGGAAGGGAAGTTAAGCTCTTCCGCAATTTGCTGGATTGTCATAGACGAGTCCCGAAGCATCGCTTTTGCTTCTGTTACCACATAGATTTCAATCCAGGTGCGGACACTTCTCCCCGAGGCAGACATCATTACTTTGTATAGATAATTTGGTGACAATGAGAGTTTTTCTGCATAGAATTCTACATCTCTGTGCTGCCGGAAATATTTTCTTATCAAACCTTGAAGCCGTTCTGCGGTAGTATTTTGTGTGGGGACTAATATGTCCGGATTGTTTCGGATTATATAATATCCCGATTCATAGAAAAAGGCCTTCACCACACTTAAAATTGACCTGTCACGGTAAGGATTGTCCACGTTCCTTGCCAAACGGAAGATGAGATTGAAAATGGCCATAACGTCTTTCGTGTCACCGCTGTGCAGTTTGATTATCGGATTGTCCTGCATCTTTGCGAGAAAACTCAGAGGCAGCGCTTCGGTCAATTTCAAATCCATTTTGGATAGAAATGAATAAGATGCTATCACAAGCATCATCTGAAAATCTTTGCTGACTGCCTTGAATTCAATTACTTGCCCCGGGCGCATCAATATCATCCCGGAACCATTCAACTCTCTACCCACCATATTTACTTCTGCCTCCATATGACCCCGGGTGCAGAGCAACAGCACATAGTTTTCCGTTCTGAACGGCTGGTCAATGAATGCCCGCATGAAGGGCTGCTTGATTAGGATAAGGTCTTCTCCTATGGAGCGGATGAAATCTTTACCCGGTATCGAAGACGATATTGCCCAGGGAACTTTATTTAAAATGGACATATTTATTTGGATTATGAGTGATATTGTTCTGCAAAAATAATAAATAGGATTAAAATAGACCAAAAAATGCAAAAATACGACCTTTCCGGTAATAGGTTTCGCCATTATCTTTGCATTCGCTTACAAAGGAGAGATATGGTACAGAATAAAGTACAGAACGATACGATAAGAAAGGTCTATGACCACTCGATAAAAGAATTTTCAGAAAATGACGCCTTCAATCTACTTGGAGGATATTCATACAGTTACAAGGAATTTGATGTTGCCGTCCGCAAGGTACAGGATATGTTGCTCCGAGCAGATATCCATCCGGGGGACAGGGTGGCAATCTTTTCACGGAGTATGCCCAATTGGCCGGTCGCATATTTTGCGTGCCTTACAATTGGAATAGTGGCGGTGCCCATTCTGCCCGATTTTACCGCCGCTGAACTCGCCAAACTCCTGGAGCACTCTGAGGCAAAGGGGCTTTTTGTAGGGAGCAGGCTTTGTGGCCTTGTATCTGAATCTATCCTATCAAAACTAAACGTGACGATTCTTACCGATGATTTGTCGGTTATCCGTCAGAATGTGGAGGTTGCCGGAGGTGGAGTGATGGAGGCGGAACCTAAACCGGATGACCTGGCGGTCATCATATACACTTCCGGCACAACTTCATC
>JABUTQ010000233.1 GCA_021443605.1 Bacteroidales bacterium
CACCAATGACTTTCAGTATGTTTTCGCTCTCTTTCCAGTTTGATGGTACTAATTCCATAATGATTACGCTTTGTTGTTATCGTTAAAAAAATCTCCGAACAGGTCTGACATAGTTTTCCCTTTTTCTTTATTGTCATCTTTATTTTTTGGCCTTCCGAAAAAGCTCCTTCTGGTGGAATTGTTTTTAGTTTTATTATCCTGTCCTTTTTTATCGGTGTTCTTATTGTCTGATCCAGCCTCTACGTCCGGCTCCTTCTCGGTGAAATGGTCTTTCCCGAACAACTCCTTATTCGGAGCCATATTTGCGATTTTCTCTATTCCCTTTTCGAAACTGTCACACAGACAGCCGATTATGGAGGCAGAATATGTGTCGAAGCAAGATTCTGCTGATTTGTCATGAATCTTTCCCTGGGCATTTGCCAAGCGACAGCCGTATCCTGTCACCGCTTTTGCAAGTACTTTGATTTCATCCATATAGGCAGTACCGCCGGTTATCACTATTCCGGTAATCTTGTTGGCAAAGCCGCTCTGCTCGATTGTATATTCTACTGCCTCGAATATCTCGGTGAGACGGGCTTCGATGATTGCAGAGAGTTTGTTGAGCTGGATGTTCGTCTCCGGACTTCCTCCCGTGCCGGGAATCATCAATTTCTTGTTTTCGGGAGTCCCCTCCTCCATTGCGCGGCCGTAGCGGGTCTTTATATATTCCGCGTGCTGGGATGTGACATTGGTTACATTCTTTATATCGTCTGAAATCGATTTTCCGCCAAATGGAATCACTCCGACATATCGGATGATATTGTCCTTGACAATCACAACGTCAGTGGTGCCGGCGCCGATATCAAGCAGGGCAACGCCGTTTTCCGCCTCGTTTTCTCCTACGGTGGCAATGGCGCAACCGATAGGGGAGAGTACGGTGTGAATCACCTCAAGGTTGCATTTAGAAGCAATCTCCATCTTGAAATCGTATGAGGTTTTCTTACCTATAACAAGTTTGAAGAATGCTTCAATCTTTTTTCCTCTCATTCCTTCGACGTCTGCCGGTGATATACCTATCTCATCGTCAACATTATAGCTCTGAGGAATGGCTGCGAAAATCTTCTCGTCGTGAGAAACTTCGTGTTCCTCTGCCTTTTTCGTGATTTTTGCAATCTCCTCGCTTGTGATGAAACTGTCTGCAATTGAGCGTTCCTGCCTGATGCTGTAGTCCTCACATCTGATGAACTGGCTCGATTGGCAGAGGACTATTTTCTGAATCGGGTTGCTGATTTCCTCTTCTGCTTTTGCGACGGTTTCCTTCAATGCTTCAATTACCTTTTGGGCATTGACGACATCGCCTCTCACGATTCCTTTGGGAAGGGGGGTAGTTTTGTGGCAAACCACCTTTATTCCCGATGATTCTTTTTCTCCGACTGCCACCGACACTTTTGTCGTCGATAGCTCGACTATTGTCAAATACTCTTTCATATCTTATTTGCAAATTATCTGATCCTTATATTTCAAATTCACCACCTTGTATTTCTTCCCCGCTTCTGCAGATTTGGGAAGGATGGTGCTGTAAAAAATCGCCAGCTTTTCAAACTTTTCTCTTGCCGAATGGATGCTGCCAAACACTATCTTCTGGTCTATCGATCTGGCATACAGCTCAATATTGCTGTTACTGTCTATCACAATCTGTTCTATTTCTTCGCTCCAGTAGTGGCTGTTGCGGATTATTTCCGTGTAGGCGATAAGCTCTTTTTTCCATTTTTCGGAATCTTGAATCACTCCGGTAACCGTAGGGAGAAGCTGTGCCTCGCAGGCCGATAGGGGAAGGGAGAAGCCGGATTCGTCCAAATAATAGCCACCGTTGCCGTCCATAATTCTCACAACCGGTTCTCGCTGAGTCACTTCAATCGCAAGAATGTCCGGTGCAACCGTATA
>JABUTQ010000157.1 GCA_021443605.1 Bacteroidales bacterium
GAAGATGACAAAAAAGACTCTTCGGCAATAGCCATACATAAGTTCACTTTTAAGACGGCAGCATTCACCGGATTGGTGTCATTGGCGGTGTTCATAGGGATGTACTATATTCTCAAACTGACCGACGACCCCTCTCCGATGCTCGATTCGGCAGTGTCAACTCTCTGTATGCTTGCCACTTATTACACCAGCAAGGCTTACATAGCCTCGTGGCTGGTATGGATATTCTGCAACTGTCTCTCGGTCTATTTCTACTACACAATGGGGATGATTCCGACTATGATTCTCTATCTCGTGTATATCGTGATGGCGGTGATTGGTTATGTTCGGTGGAAAAAACACGGAGTGCTTGTCAATTAACGACGATTATTGGCCGATTTTTATTACCTTTGTGGATACTAATACAAATCCACTATGCAGTTAATCGCAGACAGCGGCTCTACCAAAGTCGATTGGAGAGCTATTCTTGACGATGGCACCGTCAAAAAGATTGCCACTGAGGGGATTAACCCCGTTTTTCTATCCGAAGAAGCAATAATCGATATTCTTGAAAAGAACCTCGTCCCCGAGATTGGCAAAGGGGTTGACAAGGTTTGGTTTTACGGGGCGGGTGTGCTCCCGGGCGAACCTACAGACAAATTGAAAGCTTGCTTCAAAAAAGTATTTCCAAATAGCGAGACCAACGCCTCATCCGACATTCTGGCCGCAGCCAGAGCACTTTGTGGAAAGAAGGCAGGCATCGCCTGTATCCTCGGTACCGGAGCAAACAGCTGCTTCTATGATGGTGAAACCGCCACTTCAAACGTGAAAGCCGGAGGCTTTATCCTCGGAGACGAAGCCAGCGGCGCATATCTTGGCAAGAAACTCATCTCGGATTTTATCAAAGGACTCCTTCCGAAAGCCATCGAACAAGAGTTTGTAAAGAGATATAATCTTGATTATCTGGCAATTGTGCAGAAAGTATATAAGGAACCACTCCCAAGCCGCTTCCTTGCTTCGTTCTCACCGTTCATCTATGAATTCAGGAATCATCCCCATATCGCAACTCTGCTTAAAACCAGTTTTGACGAGTTCCTCCGCAGGAACATCATCCATTACGATTACCGCAGATACGATGTCAATTTCGTGGGGTCCATAGCGTATTACTACAAGGATATCCTTGAAAAATGCGTAATGGCCAACGGAATGCGTATGGGCAAGGTGCTCAAGGGACCAATCGATGGTCTGGTAGAATTTCATAAAGAAGCATAAAAGGAGAGGCAGCGATGAAAGTAACAGAACAATCTTCAAATTACAACAACCTCGAGCAGATGTCAACACGGGATTTGCTCGTGAATATGAATCAGGAAGACCGCAATGTCCCAGTTGCAGTTGAGAAATGTATTCCTCAGATTGAGAAACTTGTAGATGGGATAGTTTCAAGAATGAAGAATGGCGGAAGGGTTTTCTATATCGGAGCCGGCACAAGCGGTCGCCTCGGCATTCTCGATGCCTCTGAAATCCCCCCGACATACGGTGCTCCAGCAGACCTCTTCATCGGCCTCATCGCCGGAGGTGATGTTGCAATCCGCAAGGCCGTTGAGAAGGCAGAGGACGATTTCGACCGCGCCTGGGTTGATATGGAGCCTTACAAGCTTACACCCAATGATACACTTGTTGGAATAGCCGCTTCAGGCACAACACCTTACGTAATCGGAGGGCTTCGTCAGGCGCGTCATTTCGGAATGTTGACGGCCTGCATCACCTGCAATCCCGGAGCACCGGTGGCTGACGAGGCAGAGATTCCCATCGTTGCGGTTGTTGGCCCCGAGTTTGTCACAGGTAGCACCAGAATGAAATCCGGCACGGCACAGAAACTTATCCTCAATATGATATCCACCTCGGTGATGATCAAGATGGGGCACGTTCGCGGCAACAA
>JABUTQ010000109.1 GCA_021443605.1 Bacteroidales bacterium
AGACACGCAGGACTTAAAATCCTGTGGACAGCAATGTCCGTACGGGTTCGATTCCCGTCTCGAGCACAATAAATCAAGTTCTAAAGTGCTGATTATCAAGGCTTAAAAGTTTGCATTAAAAATCTAAAGTGTATTTTTTGCCCCAAAGTTATTTCTTGAAGTTGATTCTCCCTTCGGTCTTTGCATAGCGGGCGGGAATCACTCCTCCGAGATTTTCTGTGAGATACGCCTCGAGAATCTGAAGGTCAACTACTCCTGTATCCACAACACGCTTCCCAGTAAGAGAGCCGTATCCGTCTCCGTGCTCCTTCAAGAGATAATTTGTTCCCGAAACTGTGTATTCTTTATCCAGATCTATAGGGGCATAACTTCCATCTTTTTGGAGAATCTGTACGTTCGAAACGCGGCGAGGCCCTTGTGTAAATTTCGTAAACGTCTTGTTTACATCCAATTGTATAGGAGTGGGGATTGTGTTGTCCACATCCATTTTCAGCCCGGACACTTGCAGGAATCCTCCAAATTCGACTGGAGACACAATCACAGACATTTCAAGCATATCGAGAATCTCCCGCCCAGTCATCACATCCGTGGCAACAGTATTGCCGAACGGGAACACTGTAAAGATATCATTATAGGTAATCTTCCCCTCCGGAAGCGGCGCCCTCACCGAGCCTCCTCCGAGCACGGCGATATCGGTGTTCATCCGGTGGCGAATCGCATCTACGCAAAAGTCTCCAAGACCTGTTTCTTTCTGGCGGGCTACCCTCGGTCCATCCTCATCAGCCACAATCAGTTCCACTTCCGAGCGGCCTACCACGCGGTTGCCGGCAAGGGCATATTCGTTCTTGATGCTGTCGGTCACTGATGTGACTCCCATAATCTTAGGGGTGTTGCCTCCAACCGGAATCAGTTTGCTGATCATCCGGCCGTCGGTCAAAATGGTGAGCTGTCCCACATTCTCAAAATGAGAGCCGGTGGAGCAGTGCAGCACAGGTTTGCCTGCCGCATTCTTCAGCACATTGCCGGCTATGGTGCTGTGGGAGTGGCCGTCGAGTACCGCATCTATTCCGCTTGTGTTTGCGATGGTGGTGAGTGCATTGATCTGGTCGAATGCATCATCTCCGAGGTGAGTTATGGCGATAACGTAGTCGGCTCCCTCTTTGCGGGCTGAATCCACGGCTTTCTGTATCGTTTCGTAAAAAGTGTCGGCGCTCAACGAATAGACATATTTCCCCGTTTTGTCCTGAAAATATGACGGAGTCGAAGATACAAAACTGTAAGGGGTTGATATTCCGAGGATTGCAACTTTTGCCTTTCCAAATTGACGCATCACGTAAGGTTGAAACAAGAGTTTTGGCGCACCGCTGCGAAGGTCGTACAGATTACAGCAGGCAATCTCCGCTTTCAGGTTTTTTGAAAGCTCGTCAAGGCGAATCATTCCATAGTCGAACTCGTGGTTGCCGAGCGTCACGACATCATATCCGCATCTGTTTATGATATCGATGATATATTGTCCTTTGGATGCGGCACCGAGGCTTCCGCCTTGCACATAATCGCCTGCAGACACCAGCAACACGTTCGGGTTGAGTGAAGCGCTTTCGGCCTTCAATGCAGCTGCAGCGGTGTATCCGTCTGCCGCACAGTGGACATCGTTATCGAAATAGATGACAATCGGCTTCCCTTCGCCAGTGTTGTAATAGCGTGGACTGCAGCCGATTGCAAGAATCAGTGTGGTGAGAATTAGAGAAATTTTTTTCATAGTTTAAGGGGGGTATTTTTTCGTTGGGATCCTTCGGTTGCTGTCGCTCCCTCAGGATGACGAAGTTTTCATTTTATCAGCCAACTGTCGATATTCCGTATATGGTATAAGGAACTTGACGAACCCTTCTTCAACCTCCTTATTGGGATATCCTAACTT
>JABUTQ010000143.1 GCA_021443605.1 Bacteroidales bacterium
AGGCCTGAATGAAGCGCACCAAGCGCTATTGCCTCATCTCCAAGTAAAAGCTGTTTCATACTCATTTCATTTTGAAGTCTTCCGCTTCCAAGGCGGCAAAGTTACTAAAAATCGTTGGTTTTGATTATTATTTTTAACTTTGTTCCCAAGTTGGGGTTGTTTCAAAAAGAATAATTATGGCTGCATACATAAATTTGGGAAATGAAGCTTTCGCATCTGCATTAAGAGGCAATTATGTTGATAAAACAGGGTTGATTGCAGAAATAAACGACACTCTTTTTAAAGAGCACCGTTTCAGTTGTGTCAGCCGTTGTCGCAGATTCGGCAAAACAATGGCAGCTAAGATGTTATGTGCTTACTATGACCACTCTTGCGACTCTCGGGAGTTGTTCAAGGGATTGGAGATAGAGAAACACGCTGATTTTGATACGCACCTCAATAAATATCCTGTCATCTACATAGATATGACCAATTTCGTCACGCGGTACAAGGGAAACAAGGATATTGTAAGGATAATCCAAAAATCTCTCATAAAAGATATCTCTCAGGAATATTCCGGCGTTCCCATTGAAGATGGTGATGATTTGATGGACTTGCTTCTGCGTATTTCCCTCAAAACGGGAGAGAAGTTCTTTGTAATCATAGACGAATGGGATGCGATTTGCCGTGAGTTTGCTCCGGGCTCAACCGAGATGGACGAGTATGTGAATCTGCTTCGCCGTATGTTCAAAAGTTCAGATGCAATGCGTGTCTTCTCCGGAGTATATCTGACAGGTATTTTCCCAATCAAGAAGTACAAGACCGAATCTGCCCTGAATAATTTTTGGGAATATTCGATGGTACAACCACGAAATCTTGCTCGATTTTATGGCTTCACCAAAGATGAAGTTAGGAATCTATGTATGAGGCATAATATGGATTTTGATGAGATGGTCAAGTGGTATGACGGATATAACATTGGCAATGAGGAGTCTATGTTTAACCCGAGTTCTGTAATGCAAGCCATTTCAGCAAAGGAATGCGACAGCTATTGGGCCGCCACAGGGGCATTCGATGCCGTGGCACGATATATCCAGATGGACTTTGAAGGATTGAAAGGAGATGTGGTGCAGATGCTGACAGGCGGCTCTTGCCCGGTGGATACCACAGGGTTTCAGAACGACCCTGCAATAATCCAGACCAAGAACGATGTATTCACCGTTCTTATCCATTTGGGGTATCTCGCTTACAATAAGGCAGAAAAGAGGTGTTACATTCCGAATGTGGAGGTGGCAGGAGAGTTGAAGAATGCCATTGAGAATAATGGCTGGAAAAATGTGATGGACACAATCAATGCTTCCGAAAGGCTTCTCGGTAACCTTCTTGATGGGGATTGCGAAGCAGTGCAGGAGGGCATAGAATTGGCTCACGAGAGGAATGCAAGCATCTTGGAATACAATGACGAGAACTCCCTCGCCTGTGTCATCGGGATGGCGTTCTATTCAGCACGGAACAAGTATAAGATAATTCGCGAACTCCCTACAGGCAAGGGTTTTGCAGATATGATTTTCGTACCTTGGAGAAATGTTAATCTTCCGGCAATCGTTATCGAACTGAAATGGAAGCAGGATGCAAAAACGGCACTCGACCAGATACGAGAGCGCAACTATCCGTCATCACTCAAGGAATATGTCGGAGATATAATCCTCTGCGGCATCAACTACGATCCTAAGAGCAAAGAACACACTTGTGTAATTGAACGAATCTAAATCACTTCGTGAAAATCAGCGAGAGGATAAATTCTCGTGGACGGATGGTAAAGTCGTAGCTTTGAGTGTCGAGCCCGTTGTAGATGGTGTATGCATAGTGACGATGGTTCAGCAGATTGTTTGCAGAAAACTTGATTGTGAATTTCTTAATCTTGTATGAGACCG
>JABUTQ010000122.1 GCA_021443605.1 Bacteroidales bacterium
TGGAGAATCTCATTTGAGATATTCACTTTGTTGATATAGTTGTCGAAGCGGTCGAGACCGGCGGTGGTAGTCTTGTTGGAAGGATCCTTTATGATGACCGTGGCAGAGCGGAAATAGACCAGCGGAGACTGGGCATAATAGTAATATGCTATGCTGCCGAATATCACTATCGACAACAGGAACCATTTCCACTTCGATACCAGATAAACAAATAAATCGACTACGTTAAGCCCCTGGTCGTTTTTGTTATGTTGAGTATTATTTTGCATATTATCGCTATAATCTTAAGATTAACAAAAGGATAGATGACACGGCGGTCGCGAACGAGAGCACTGTGGTAGCTATCCTGAAACCTTTTTCTTCATTGTCTTTCCTGGTTGACGGCTCAACATATATGATGTCGTTTTGCTGGAGATAGAAACAGGGAGATTTGAATATTTCGGTGCTGCGTAAATCGTGCATATACATCTTGTGCTCGCCATTCTCTTCGCGGATTACGGCCACTTTGTTCACGCGGCCATTGCTTGCGATGTCACCTGCCTTTGCTATCGCCTCCAACAGATTGATTCGGCCGTCTTCAACGGTGTAAGTGGCACTGCCTGAGGCACCAAGCACCGAAAAACGGAAATTGAGGAACTCCAATGAAACGATTGGATCCTTGATATATTTTCCTTCGATAATCATATTCCTTATCATCTCGGTCACTTCGCTTACGCGGAGCCCCTCTATGTGGAGCTTGCCGAGAATCGGAAAATTGATGTCGCCGTTCTGGTCAACGCGGTAGCCATTTGACTGCAAATGAGATGATTCTGAGACAGTTCCGTTGCTGCTCACCTCAACAACTCCAAGGTTTGCGTTGAACGGGATTGCCAGTTCGGGGCTTTTGCTGCTCACGGTAATGGCCAGACGGTCGTTGTAGTGGATTACGGCTTCGTGCTTGACGTCGTAAGGGTAGCCTACTCCCTCTTTCATATCCTGCAGATAGACAAATTCTTTCGGCGAAGAGCAGGCCGAAATCGCAAGCAGGATTGTCATTAAAACGAGAAAAATCGATTTTCCTTTCATCTGTCGTCTATATCTTAACTATTTTATAATCTTATATTTGTAAACCTTTGTAACATACTTTGGCAGCATCGGTGTCCGGGAGGCATTCCATTTTGCCCACCGGTACAGTTTCGGTTATCTCTATCAGTGTGCCGATAAGCAACTCCTGCAGCCGTGCATCCTGCCTGATGGAAGAACACGATGGAAGCAAGGCGGCAAAGGCCTCTGTGCCGGAAAGTAGTGTAAATTTGTTTGCTTTCGCCTGACTCAACCGCACAATCCCCGCAACAGGATATCGTTCATTCTTGTAGCAAGGTGTCTTGCCACTCCACGGCGTGCCGTAAGCAAAAATCTTGCCCTCCTCTATGCGTATTGCGGGATTGTCGTCATTCAACAGAGTGCAGCCGGGGAAGGCGCTCATCCATTGACGGGCATGGGTGCTTTTTCCGGTGCCGCTCTTGCCGAGGAAGAGATAGGCCTTCTGTTCGAGAACTACACAGGAGGCGTGTATCGATATGCATTCGTGTGCGAGAGCCGCCTGCGCAAAGGCTATGCGGAGGAACGAAGTTATCACCATCGGGAGGTATTTGTCCTGCGGATTGACATAGCCTATAACACTGCGGAAATTGCTGTCGCAAACCATTGTGTGGGTAATCTTGGTGAGGCTATCGTATTCAAGATCAATTATATAACTATCGCCTTGCTGTTTAAGGGTCAGGTGTCCGGCATCCACGAAGGTTTCGCTTAGGATTTTAGGGGGCTCTGCGGGGAGATTCTTCGGCTGCGCCTTTTTTTTAGGGGGCTCTGCCCCCAAACTGGCTTCGCCAGCCCCCGCGCTCCGCT
>JABUTQ010000365.1 GCA_021443605.1 Bacteroidales bacterium
GAGAGTGCAGATGGTGTGACTTATCTCATTCGCGGTATCTCTTCCATCAACTCCAGCACTGAGCCGCTCTTCATTGTGGATGGTATCGCGATGACACGCAATCAAATGGAGAAAATGGTCAACCCCAACGACGTGGAATCCGTAAACTTCTTGAAAGACGCCACCGCGGCCTCGATTTGGGGTGCGCAGGCGGCAAACGGAGTAATCGTGGTGACCACACGCACCGGAAAGTCGGGAGACAAGCTGAGGGTGAGCTACAACGGCTCTTTCACATGGAAGGGAAAACCCAACTATTCATATCAGGATATGATGACAAGTGCCGATTTCATCAAGGCGGCTTCCGAGGTGTTCGATCCTCAGACCTACAAGTGGAAGGACATAAACAATACCCTGTATGGAGTTGCGGGGGGAAATTACCCTGTGGTATATCCCCACGAAGATGCAATGTATAAATATTATCTTGGCGAAATATCAATAGATCAGAGAGATGCGCTCCTTTCAAAACTTGCTGCCGCCAACGGTAGGAAGGAGTATGAAAAATACTTTATGAGCAACTCCTACATCACGAACCATTCAATCTCTTTTTCCGGTGGAAATGAAAAGGGAAGTTTCTATTCCTCAATTGAATACCAGCGTGAACAAGGTGCTTATCAAGATCCTTCGGACGACTTCAAGTTCTATTTCAGGGACGTTTTCAAATTCGCGAAATGGGCAACGCTTGACGTTTCGCTCAGTGCATATTACACGAAGAGCAAATCCCATTCGGCAACATCTCTTCTCTCGCTCCCGTATGTAACCTATTTCGATGATAATGGGGAAGAATTATCTCTTACAGATTATATTATGACAGCCGCTTCCCGTAAAAAAGTGGAGGATATTACAGGTATCAGCCTCGCTTACAAAGGGGTATCGGATTACAAGAACAACACCACTGAATCGAGGACTATGGGGGCGAATGCAAATGCGGGACTCACGATTAAATTCACTCCGTGGCTGAATTATGAAGGACGTTTCCAGTACTCCCTCACAAAAGGGGGTGCGGAAACCTTTATTCCGGCAGATTCCTACTTCGTAAGGGAAGAGCGTTCTCAGGGAACAGACATAAATGGGGTACAATATCTCCCCACATCCGGAGGACATTTTACAATCAGGGATGAATCGTCATCATCATACACAATTCGTAACCAGCTGAATTTCAATCTCTCCGTTGGGGAGAACAACAATCATGAAATCACCGCTCTTGCAGGTTTCGAGTTGCGCGACCGCCTCACCGGCAGCCATTCGAGCTTTATGCGCGGATATGACAAACAGACGATGCAGCATATCCCCTACAATGACTATCTTCTTTATACAGAAGGGGTTTATCGTCCGGCACTTCCATCTTTCATCACTGCCACGAGCAACTTCTTCGATCCTAACCAGTACAGCCAGAGTGAGATTGATTACAGATTCGTTTCAATATATGCAAACGGAGCTTATACATTGATGGACAAATACTCCCTCAATGCCAGCATCCGTGTGGACCAGTCTAATCTCTTTGGAAGCGACCCTTCCGTGCAGTTCAAGCCCATCTGGTCAGTTGGTGCGATATGGAATGCGGCAAAAGAGAGTTTTATGCAGACAAACTGGCTTGACAGGCTCAATGTAAGGGCAAGTTTCGGATATGCAGGAAACTCTCCAAATCCGGGAGAGGGCGGCCCGTATGATATCCTAAGTTCGGTGACCGATCCCAATTACAGCAAGTTTGGCCTCGGCTATGTAATCGCCACGCCGGCAAATGACAAGCTCACTTGGGAAAAGACTCGCACAATCAATGTCGGAGTGGATTGGGCAGTGCTTGACAACCGTCTTGGCGGAAGTATCGATTTTTATGACAA
>JABUTQ010000319.1 GCA_021443605.1 Bacteroidales bacterium
TCCTCGGTGAGATCCTTCGCTTCGCTCAGGATGACGACGGCTACAGTTTTTCGATGGCCTCCAAGTAGCCGCCGAGCCCGTGTCCGGAAATGGTCGCCACACAAGCGCTGCGGATATAGCTCACCTTGCGAAACTCCTCGCGGCCATCCACATCCGTGATATGCACCTCCACACAGGGAATTTGCACAGCCTTCAAAGCATCGAGCAAAGCCACACTGGTGTGAGTATATGCCCCCGGGTTGAACACTATCCCGTCAACCTTCTCATAATAAGCCTCTTGAATACGATCCACAAGCGCCCCTTCGTGATTGGACTGATAAAAAATCACCTCTATTCCCTTCTCCTCTGCATAGCCGAGTATCATTTTCACCAAGTCAGCGTAGGTCGTTCTGCCATACATTTCCGGCTCCCGTATTCCCAACATATTCAAATTCGGCCCATTCAGCACTAAAATCTTCTTCATCTTCTTTGTATTTATTTAACAATCTTATGTCTTGCTTTGATATCTGCGACAGCCTCTTCGTAGGAGTGATTGACATCTATCACCTCATCACAGGCGGCGTGATAGAGCGGCAAGCGCACCTCATACATTTTTCGCAAAGCCTCCATACTGCTCGAGAGCGGACGATCACCCGTAACAAGCAGATTCTCAACGTTTCTGTCAAGGAAATATATTTTCCCATTCTGCTTCAAATTCCTCATATTCAATGGATTCAGCACAACACCGCCTCCTGTTGCAATTATGCACGAAGATTTTTTTGCCAGTTCTGCTATCACCTCTGTCTCGAGTTCCCTGAAAGCCTTTTCACCTTTGGTGGCGAAAATTTCGGGTATTGTCATCCCCGCCTTTTCTTCAATGACGATATCGCTGTCGTAAAACTCTCTGCCGGTAATCTCGGCAATCATCTCCCCGCAAGTGGTCTTGCCGGCAGAGGGCATCCCTATCAGGCAGATATTCTCCTTTTCGGATAATATAGTGCCGTATATATTTTCAATCAGAGCACTGTCAATCTCTTTTCCAAACCAGATTGCGCTTGCATAAACTGCCTGTGCCACAAGCATATACAGGCCTCCGGCCGCCTTAATTCCTCTACCGATGGCATCAAGGACAATATTGCTGCGAATGGGATTGTAGATAACGTCCACCACCCCTTCGAGTTTGCTGAACATCTCCAGCGAGAGAGGGCAATCCCCGTTCGAAGGGAACATCCCGCAAGGTGTGGCATTTATAATCACTTGCGCATCTGTATAATTATCAGCAAGTTCGCTATATGTCAAATCGCCTGCACCTGCACGGCGTGAAGCAATCTTCACTTCAGATGCCCCCATATCGGAGACAAGGGCACGGGCCGTATGGCTTGTACCTCCTGTGCCGAGAATCAGCACCTTGCGCCCCTCAATCTCTATCCCGTTACGGATAATCAAATCCCTAAGTCCATAATAATCAGTATTATATCCTGACAACACCCCATTATTGCAGACGATGGTGTTGCAAGCCCCTATCTTTCGCACCTCTTCACTGACATTGTCAAGATATGAAATTACACTCTCTTTGTAAGGGATGGTAACGTTGATGCCGCAAAACTCCTTGCGCACCAAAAAATCTTCCAGTCCATCGCGCGGAATTTCAACAAGAGAATACTCATATCCCCCTATAAGAGAATGAATTGTCTTGGAGAAACTGTGTCCGAGGCGTTCGCCTATAAGTCCATATTCCATTACTTGAAGATATTGTTGGAGAATTTTGTCTTTAACATATCGCACAGGACGATGCAGGTGAGGCTGCAGGCCACAATGCACACGCGGCGGATGATGGCGGGATCGTGCCGCCCCACAATCTCAATTATCTCATTTTCACCCGTTTCCATATTGATGGT
>JABUTQ010000171.1 GCA_021443605.1 Bacteroidales bacterium
CCGAGTAACCTATTGAAAGGGATAGGTTGAAGGGGGTGTTCATAGTTGAAGCGTGGGTTGTTCATGCAAAGATAACAATAAAATTCACACCACACGCATTTCTTTTTCTAAAAAAGAAGCTGTCGCTCAGAATCGCGCAACCTTGTCATTCTGAGGCGAAGCCGAAGAATCTTTTCAATGGAGCTCAATGTCAATTTTGCAATAAATTGTAAATTCGCATCTCAAACAATTAGGCTATGCTGACAATCTACAAAGGAAGGCCTTCTTCAAACGAAGGAAGACAAGAGAGGGAGTTGCGGGTATATGACCTGCTCGATTCTCTTGGAGTTGAGTACGAGCGGCTGGACCACGAACCGGCTATGACAATGGAAATATGCGAAGCGATAAATGCAGCCTTCGGGAGGATTACCTTATCAGAATTCAAAGCGGAGAGTGGCGACCAAAAAGCCTCACACGCAATCATTTGCAAAAATCTGTTTCTCTGCAACCGACAGAAGACAAACTTTTATCTGCTCTTGATGCCGGGCGACAAGAAATTTTTGACTAAAGATCTTTCCGCCCAAATCAATTCTGCAAGACTATCGTTCGCAGACGAGAATGATATGCTGAAATATCTCGACATAATGCCCGGCTCGGTGTCGATTCTCGGCTTGATGAACGACCACGATAAAGTGGTAAAACTACTGATAGACAGCGATGTACTAAAGGTGGAATATATCGGCTGCCATCCATGTATGAACACTTCAAGTATCAGGATGAAGACCTGCGATCTTCTGGAAAAAGTAGTTCCGGCCCTTGGCCACACTCCTCAAATTGTCACACTATAACTGCCATGAAGACAAAGTTGCCACTGCTTTTTATTACTATATTGAACTTGCTTTCAATATCCCCTTCATTATCTGCCCAACAGTCACATTCTCAAACTTTTAAAGTCCCTGCGACATACGATTACATCTATTTTGAGGAGATGGTTCCGGGCGGAGACGGCCATAACCTTTTCACCAGGATATACCTTCCCAAAGGGGACGGGCCCTGGCCGGTAGTCGTTACCAGAACACCTTATGTATTTCAGGGTAAAGGAGACAACAATCCTTTGGGCCGTGAGTATGCCAAACGGGGGATTGGTTACATACAACAAGATTGCCGCGGGAAAGGGGCCTCAGAAGGATTTTACAGCCCGAACATCTATGAACGGAAAGACGGCATTGCCCTTTACGAATGGATGGCAAGGCAAGAATGGTGCAGGTCTATCGGGATATTCGGAACTTCATATACCGCACTCACTGCGTGGCTCGTGGCCGACTCTATGCCTAAAGAAAAATTCAAGGGGATGTATGTCAGTCACTACGGAGTGGACCGCCACATTTCGTGCTACAGGGCAGGGCTTTTCCGTCAGGATATTATGAGCGGATGGGTGATTGACAATGCAGAGGAGGCAATAAAGAAACCGGCACGGGAAGATGGGCAGGCAATCGGGGAAAATTATTATGACTTTTATCGGTATATACCTCAAGTTGAGGCAGATAGCGCTGTATTAGGACAGAAGCTCCCATATTATCGTGATTGGATTACCCATACAGACTACTCAGATCCATATTGGAATACGGGGGTTTGGGCAGACTTGAAATCCATACCCTATGAAGTTGACGTGCCTGTTACGATTGTGGCCGGGCAATTTGACCATCACGAAGAGGGGACCATTCTGGCTTACGAACGGCTGATGCCTGAGACGAAGAAAAACAGCAGGCTGATTCTCGGATCCTGGAACCACTCGTTCCAAGTGACGCCGACTCACGTTCCGACAGAACACTCAAAAGATTTCAACATCACGGCAGACCAATTTGAATGGTTCTATGAACTGCTTGTAAAT
>JABUTQ010000352.1 GCA_021443605.1 Bacteroidales bacterium
CCAAGAATATCAATGACGAGACCACATTTGCAACAAGGTGGGATATCAACAACAGCTCATCTTGGGATCATAGTACGGGTGTAATCACCAAAAACCGCCCCACCGGCAGTATTATGAGCCACAGCGCCAATCAGACCAATGCATACAACTGGCGTAATCAGCTCAGCTTCAATCGCGGATTCGATGACGACCGCCATCAAGTAAGTGTGGTAGCAGGTACTGAAATGTCAAACAAAGTTTATCAAACTACTTCTTATCCAAAGGTTTACGGATACGATGACGAGAAACTCACTGTCGGAGGTTTCCCCAATGGCGTGGGCGGAAGCGGTGTTTATAAGCTCACCAATATGTTTGGCAGCTCTATAACAAATCCATACACAAGCAGCTTCAGCTATAGCACAGATCGTTATTTCTCAATGTATATAAATGCCTCATATACTTTCGATAAGAAATATACCATTTCGGGTTCTGCCCGTACAGATGCTTCAAACCTCATCACAGACGACCCGGCTTACCGTTTCTCTCCGTTCTGGAGTGTGGGTGCAAGCTGGAATGCAAAGCGCGAAGTTTTCCTTGCGGATGTTGACTGGCTTGATGAATTGAAAGTAAGGGGTACTTTCGGATACAATGGTAATGTTGACAAGACCACTTCATTCCGTCCTCTTATCAATATGAGTACTGCACAAAATTCTTATTTCCAAAACTATACGGCAAGCGTATCAAGCTACGGCAACCCTACTCTTCGTTGGGAAAAGACCGGCACGGTGGACCTTGGTGTAGATTTCTCTATGTTCAAAGGAAAACTTTACGGAAAGCTTGACTTCTACAACCGTCACGGAAAAGACCTCATCGTTTCAATGTCGATACCGGCCGTAAACGGTACCACCTCACAGAAACTCAATGCAGCCGAAATGGTAAACGGTGGTGTTGAAATCGAACTCGGAACCACATTGAGCATCTATGGTCGCGACATCGTATGGAGTGGGAATATGAACTTCTCATATAACAATAACAAGATTACAAAACTCTTCAAGAGCTCGGTTCAGGCATACGACCTCTATATGGATACCGGTACAACCTACGCATACTATCAGGGTTACAACGCAAACACCCTTTGGTCGCTCCAGTATAAAGGGCTCAAAAACACCGGTAGCGAGACATCTCCTAAGATGAGACCCGTGGTCCTCGGCCCTGAAGGTGCATACTGCGACTTTCTCTCTTGGGTAACAGGCGGCGACCCGACCACTTATCTTGTAAATCAAGGAACAGTGGTGGCTCCTTTCACCCTTGGCTTCAATGGTAATTTCAAGATTTACGATTTCGATCTTTCATACAGCTTTACCGGCAAGTTTGGTCACGTATTCAGAGGATTCGGCTTCAACTATCCTTACAGCTACGACACAATGCCGAATAAGGCTCTGTCAGAGATTATGGCATCTGATGGCAGCAATCTGGCGACTCCTCCTCCGTTTGACGCTGGTGAAGACCGTTACTACTTCTGGGATCGTTTCTATCCTTATCTCGACTACTTGACACAGAGTGCAAGCCACTTACGTTTACAGGAACTCAACGTTGCTTACACCCTCCCTCGCAGATATGCTGATAGAATCGGCCTTTCGAATATCAAGGTTTATTTGCAGGGCAACAACCTGTTTGTAATCTCGGGCAACAAGTGGCACGAAGATCCGGAGTATCCGCTCGGAAGTGTCCGTCCTTCTCCTGCATACACACTCGGCCTCAACATAACCTTCTAATTTTAAGAATATTATGAGAACAATAAAATATACAGCAATAGCAGCGGCTATAGTAATGTCGCTCAGTTCATGCACCGATTTTCTCAGCGAAAAGCC
>JABUTQ010000128.1 GCA_021443605.1 Bacteroidales bacterium
TTCTATGCTGCAGGCAAACTTTACGGTCTGACTTTCGTTGAGCGCACAGCTGAATATCCCGTTTATAACAAAGACACCAAATCTTGGGATGTCCTCGACAAAGACGGAAAACAGATTGCAATCTTCTACAGCGACTATTTCCCTCGCGCCGGCAAAGGTGCAGGAGCTTGGTGCGGTGGCTTCCGCGGTACACATTATGAAAACGGCGTACGCACCCTCCCCATCGTCACCAACGTATGCAACATGTCGCTTCCAAGTGCAGACAAGCCTGCTCTTCAGACACTTGACAACGTTGAGACTATGTTCCACGAGTTTGGACATGCCCTTCACAGCTTCTTGAGAAACACCCATTACTATGGTACTGCAAGCGTTGAACGCGACTTCGTTGAGCTCCCTTCACAGATCAACGAACACTGGGCATTCCAGCCGGAAGTGATGAAAGTTTATGCAAAGCACTATCAGACAGGCGAAATCATCCCTCAGGAACTCCTTGCAAAGGTTGATGCCGCAAACAAATACGGCCAGGGATTCGTCACCACGGAGCTTGTTGCCGCAATGTACACCGATATGGACCTCCACGTTCTCAAGGAGAATGTCGACAATCTCGATGTAATCAAATATGAAGAGGAACTTATGGGCAAACGTGGCCTGCCGAAACAGATTCTCCCCCGCTATCGTATGACAAACTTCAGCCACACGATGGGTGGCGGCTACAGCGCCGGATATTACAGCTATATGTGGAGCGAAGTGCTTGATGCTGACGCATTTGAAGCTTTCGAAGAAACTGGTGACATTTTCAATCCCGAAGTTGCCGCCAAATTCCGCAAATATGTCCTCTCTGCCGGTGGAGTCGATGACGGGGCCACTATGTACCGCAATTTCCGCGGTCGTGACCCGAAGGTTGACGCTCTGCTCAAAAACCGCGGATTTTCTAAATAATTATAAAGATGCTGCTGAATATCGGACTGATTGTTCTCGGGCTTGTGTTCCTTGTAAAAGGGGGAGATTTCCTCGTTGACGGGGCTACTGCAATCGCCCGCAAGGCAAAGGTCAGTGAGATGGTGATAGGGCTTACCATAGTCGGTTTCGGAACTTCCACTCCGGAACTGCTGGTAAGCCTTCAGGCAGCACTTGAGGGGAGTTCTGGCCTTGCCATTGGAAATGTAGTGGGATCCAACATCGCAAACATCGCCCTCATTCTGGGGGTGACGGCATTGATTGTCCCCTGCCCTACCGACAAGAAGACTGTCTTTCTTGATATGGGTGTAATGCTGTTTGCCATCTTTGCGTTTACCGCGGTGGCCTTGACCGGAACAATATCTCGTACTGCAGGAATTGTCGGATTTCTAATCCTTGTGGGATATGTAATATTTCAGATAGCGTCATCTAAAACAGAGCAAATATCAGATTTACAAGAGAATGTATCTACCAATAATCCAAAATGGAAGACATCTTTGTGGATTTCGCTGCTCCTTATCGTCTTGGGAGGAGTATTATTGATATACGGAGCGAAGTTTTTAGTGCGAGGTGCATCTGAAATCGCCCGACAGATAGGAGAAAGGCGCGGGACTCCCGCAGTTGAGATGGAGAGAATAATCGGTCTGACTATAGTGGCTGTGGGGACAAGTCTTCCCGAACTTTTTGCCTCCATAATGGCAGCCGTAAAAGGAAAAACCGATATGGCAATTGGGAACATTATTGGTTCGGTAACATTCAACATCCTGTCTGTCATAGGTTTGTCCGCTGCTATCACTCCGATATACGACACCCGGGACGGATTTGTGACAGACTATGCATTGATGGCTGCGCTTGGTGTCATTCTCTGGATATTCCTCCATTCAAGGTTCAA
>JABUTQ010000354.1 GCA_021443605.1 Bacteroidales bacterium
TGGCATCCTTTATCTCGACCGTAAGACGGCGGCACTTGCGTTCTCCCGCATTGAACTTCGGCTCATCGTGCAGGTAGTCGGACAGCAGTTCCGGATCACCGTCTGGAGAACAGAATCATACTCTCGAGAAATGCAAGACTTGTTCGCTTCGACATGGCTGCTACAAGGAAGGTGCTAAAACAAAGTCTTATTCTGTATCGATAAAATCAGACGCACATAAAGCACAGATGGAGTTCCAGGAAAGTGAACGGTTCAAATCTCTAGCGAGGGAACGGTACAAGATAGAAGCCAAGAAGCAGAGTTAAAGAATGTTCTCGGGTACGGTAGAGCACTATCGTACGGCTTATCTAATATGCAGATGCAAGGCGCAATGGCAATCTTTGCTGCAAATCTTAAGAGAATATTGAAAATAATGGCATAAAAAGGTAGAAAATACCTTTGCCCATGCTTAACAACCGACCGAGAGTTGAAAAGAACGAAGGATGTTGAGAAATATCGAACATCCTTCGTTTTTGTTAATCTAAGAGACCTTCAAAAGGTGCACCTTTTTCAGTGCCCTCCCAAAATGGTCGGCTATTTTTATCTATGAATCAGCTGTTTACTCTGTTTCTACGAGTTGTACGTTCTTGATTGTAACCGAATCGTTTGAATTTACCGGGGGGATTTCAGACTCATCTTCAACAACCTTTACAGGGAAATCTACAACGGCAAATGCAAGTGACTTTCCTTCAGCGGCTACCTGGCAGGTGAGACCAATTTTGTGGTTGCCGAGAGTTGTCGTCTCCAAGGTGGGAAACAACATATAGAAAGGATGTGAGAGCTTCTCACTTGTAAGACGGACACCATCCCAGTAGAATGAAACCTTGTTGATGAGAGCCGGCTTGCCCTGCTCGAGGTTCGTAATGTTTACGTCGTTTACGATGATGGTCTCACCTCTGACTACATATACGGTATCCCTGATGGTCTTGGCTGTACTCTGATCCACGTCAAGGGTAACATCAACCTTGGGGAGATCGTCATCTTTGCTGCAAGAAGAGAGTGATGTTGCGAAAACGGTCATCACTGCAAGGAGCATAAAATAGTAAACTTTTTTCATAATGGTCATTTTTTTAATCGTGTTTTTAATTGTGTCTTAAATCGTGCAAATTTATGTTTTTACCAACAAACAGGATATTATAAGCAATAAACTTGCCATTCAGATTGTTTAATAACTGATGAAATTGTAAATTCGCATTCCAAACCTACTTAAAAATTGCTTGCAATGGGACAGAAGTTCTGCAAATTTATGTTGAAAACTCTCGGATGGAAGGCTATGGATCCCCCTGCACCCGAAAAAAAATGTGTAATCCTCGGTGTTCCCCACACCTCTATCTGGGATTTCGCCGTATCATATTTCTACTATTACTCAGTGGGCGGAAAGGCAAAGGTGATGATAAAGAAAGAGGCGTTCTTCTGGCCTCTGGGGCCGATTCTCAGACGCCTTGGAGCGGTGCCAATCGATAGGAAACACCCATCCAAGGGGATGAAGGATATTATCACGGAGATGAAGGAAGCAGACGAGTTTCATCTGGCAATGTGCCCGGAAGGGACTCGCAAGGCTGTCGCGAAGTGGAAAACCGGATTTCATACAATCGCCAGAGAGACAGGAGCTTCGGTATATATTGGCTACTTCAACTGGGGCAAGAAAGAGATTGGCAGAGGGGAAAAGTTTGAGATAAGCGACAATGCCATCGAAGACCTCAAGAAGATTCAGGAGATTTACGAGACGATGCACCTTGTCGGGAAAAATCCCAAAGGTTACAGGACGCACTGATTATAAAGGGGCTCTGCCC
>JABUTQ010000296.1 GCA_021443605.1 Bacteroidales bacterium
TTTACTTGACCCGCCAAAAAAAGATTCTCAATAACTTTCGATTCAAGAGTAGCTTTGAGCTGAGTGGGATCGAAGAAATCATATTCAACAGCATAAGCAGGTCTGAAGACTTTTAGATTTTCAAATCCCTCTATTTGATGCAACGCATCCATCTGGACATCGAGTGGAAGAGAAGAAGAAAATCCTTGAAGATAATATTCGTGAGTAAACCAACCTTCCGGTTCAAGAAAAAGCTGATGAGAATCCTTTCCTGCAAAAGTTCGGAGTTTATCTTCAATAGATGGACAATAACGAGGGCCTATTCCTTTTATCTTTCCGGTAAAAAGAGGAGATCGGTCAAAACCACTTTGCAGGATTTCGTGAACTCTTTGATTCGTGTGAACGATATAACAATCCTTCTGAGGATGTCCTGATGAGATTGCAGAAGTATTCGGGAGAAAAGAAAACTTTGCAGGATTCTCATCTCCTTTTTGAACAATCAAAGAAGAAAGATTTACACTCCTTGCATCCACCCTTGGCGGGGTACCGGTTTTCATTCTTGCCACACTGATTCCGTACGAAGCAAGTTGTTCACCTATTCCGTATGAAGACAGCTCTCCCACCCTGCCCCCTTCTGCACTTTCTTGACCTATGAAAATTTTGCCGTTTAGAAACGTTCCGGCAGTAATGATAACCGCTTTACATTTAAAAAATGAACCCAACTGGGTTGAGATGCCGCAAATTTTGGATTCTCGGATGTCCAAAGAAGTAACTACATCTTGCCAAATGTCTAATTTACAGGTATTTTCGAGAATATAACGCCAATTGAGAGTGTAGTATAATTTGTCGCATTGAGCTCGGGGACTCCACATTGCGGGCCCCTTTGACTTATTGAGCATCCTGAATTGAATAGTTGAGGCATCGGTGACAATTCCAGAGAATCCGCCAAGCGCATCTATCTCACGAACGATTTGACCTTTGGCTATGCCACCTATTGCAGGATTGCATGACATCTGTGCGATATTGCGCATATCCATAGTGATTAGGAGAACACTCGATCCCATCTTCGCTGCGGCGGAAGCAGCTTCACAACCGGCGTGTCCGGCGCCTACGACAATTATATCATATTCACTCTTCATAGATCGTAAAAGAAAAACTATTTGGCCTTGATAATATCAAATTTTTCAAGCGCGACATTCTCAGCAGCTCTCATTTCCAATTGCAAATCTTCGGTAACATCGTCATAGCCAATAAGATGCAATAGCCCATGGGCTATCACTCTTAGCATTTCTCGCTCAAATCCTTCACCATATTCAGTACCATTTACAGAGACTGTATCCACACTTATAAATATGTCGCCCAAAACAATCTTCTCTGAGAGATTATCTCTGTTATCAAAAGTAATTATATCGGTATAATAATCGTGGCCGAGATACTGTTTATTTATCTCGAGCAGATAATTGTCACTGCAAAAGATATAGTTCAGTTCAGAAATTTTGTAACCCTGCCCTTCTGCAACTTCTTTAAGCCAGCGTTTAATCAACAATTTACCTTTAAGCTTAAATGAAGTCTCTTCGGTGAAAAAATTTATCATAGAGAAATAATTGATAATTATTTATTAACTTTGTATGATTTTGCAAAGGCAAAATTAAGAAGCTGTTTTGATATAACTTCAAAAAAATTCAAAAAGAGATTTTAAACAACAAACTTAAATACACTATGGCAAAAGTAACAGTAATCGGCGCCGGTAATGTAGGTGCCACTTGTGCAAACGCAATTGCACATACAGGATGTGTTTCAGATATCGTTTTAATCGACATCAAAGAAGGCATTTCGGAAGGCAAAGCCATCGA
>JABUTQ010000318.1 GCA_021443605.1 Bacteroidales bacterium
CTCAATCCCGTTGCATCGACACCAATCTGGCAAACTGCCGAACATTTTCCGCACAGAAGGCATTTGTCGCTGATCTGCTCTATCCTGCGGTCGTTGTTTCTGCGCAGCTGTCGGTTGAGATAGACGGTGGCATCTCGTGTATTGGCCTTTTTTACACTCATCGGGCACGCATCTATGCAGACACCGCAGCCGGGGCACGAAAGCACCATCACTTTTGTAAATCCTTTTCGGGCATCGGTGACTTTTATTCCGGCATTTCTCAAAGGAATAAGGAGAATCTCCGCGGGAATATGCATATACCTGCTGAACGGGAGTATCACCATAAACACGCACAGGGCGATGGAATAGGCCCACCACACCGACAGCATAGGTAAAACCATATCCACCTCATTCCCGACAATCGTCCTGAAAAACCAGTTTAGGGGAATCGTAAGGAAGCTGCCTCCGCTTATGTGGGCCGTGAACCCCTCCGCAAGGAGTCTGAGAGGGAATATCGCCCACAGAGAATACAACCCTATCAAATCCGTGAGGCTCGGACGAGTCGTGCGCCTCATTCCGAACAATCTCGAGCGAAGCCGTTTGACCATTGCCAAAATAATCCCGCACAAAACCAGGGCAAGGAAGAAATCCATCAGGAAAGCAAAAAGGCGCAGACCATGGGTCGGAGTGACCTCAATCACGAAGAAATTGAAGAAGATGGGATAATAGAACGTGGTGATTCTTTTGGGCATCAAAGCCAACACCTGTATATGCCCAATCACGATAAGCATAAACCACCCGAAGGCAATGCTCGAATGCATAAAACCGAGCAATTTGTGCTTCTTCCATAATTTGGTATGAATAAGGCAGTTAAGGAAGATATCCTTGATGTTCTTCAGCGCTTTGCTTGGATTTATCAAAGAGCGGAGGAACTTGCGTCGTTCCTTTGTGGAAAGTTGGGAGACAACCCTTATCATCCCCACCATGCAATAGCCGAGGACAAATGCCATACCCAAGAGGAACGGCAGCACAAATGGGTGGAATCCTGATTCTATTCGTTCAATCATCTCTTTTTACTTTTCACCATCATTGAATATCCGGCAGAAGTTCAGCACAAGCTGTCTTGTGTTTATCCCTCTGGGACATACCATATTACATTTTCCACACAACATACAGTTGGCCACCATTGCCGAAGCATCTTCCGCCCCTCCCCTCTGAATGGAATGAATCACCTTGCGGATGCTCATCCCCGAATACTTTGCGGCGATACAGGTGGCGCTGCAACTGCCGCAACTGATACAGGTGCGGATATCGGGATTGGTCTTTTCCAGCGAATGATAGAGAGACAAATCCACTTCATCAAGATTTATCGTAGACGACTTGTGTCTTGAAAAGCCGAAATCAATCATTGTCTCAAATAGTTATGTATTGCCAAGGCTGCAGCGGACGCTTCTGCCAAAGTCTCAGGAACGGTCTTGGTGCCGGTGCAGGCCCCGGCGAAAAAGATACCTTTGTTCCGCGACCTTACACAATTTGTGACATTATCCATACTGCGCATAAAGCCGTCTGAATCGGTGTCGATACGGAGATACTCTGCTACAGTTTTTGAATCCTTGTTGCAGACCATGCCGGACATAAGCACAAGAAGGTCGAGGGTGACCTTGATAGGCTTGCCGTTGAGGGTATCCTCTGCCTTTACAATCACCTTTCCGTCAATATTTTCGCTCACCTCCGAAACGCGCCCGCGGATAAAATGTATCCCGTATTCCTTTTGGGCAGAGAGGTAGAAATCTTCGTATTTCTTGCCGAAGAGGCGGAGGTCCATATAAAAACACCATATCTCGGCATT
>JABUTQ010000049.1 GCA_021443605.1 Bacteroidales bacterium
AGGAATTTCTCAACCCTTTCGTCACTTCTCAATGCCGCCTCAACATCCTCTTTCGAGAGACTCTTGTCGAGAACCAGCTTGAAACGGAGCTTGCCGTTGAAAGAAACAGGATATTCAAAAGTATCCTCTTTCGTGTATGCTTCCACATATTCGGGGAACGAGGCAAACGAGATACTCTCCTTGTAACCAAGCACTTCCCAAAGCTCCTCAGCGATATGGGGAGCAAACGGAGAGAGGAGAATCACGAGCGGTTCCAGAATCTCCCTCTTAGAGCATTTCAAGTCTGTAAGCTCGTTTACGGCTATCATAAAGGCACTTACGGTGGTGTTGAATGAGAACCCCTCTATATCCGTGCGGGCCTTGCCTATCAGTTTATGAAGCACCTTGAGCTCTGCGGCAGTGGCCTTTTCGTCCGTGACAATCGATTTGTCTTCACGAACATATAGCCTCCAGAACTTGCGGAGGAAACGGTGCACGCCGTCGATTCCCTTGGTATCCCATGGCTTGCTCTGCTCAAGCGGGCCGAGAAACATCTCATAAAGGCGGAGTGTGTCGGCACCATAATCTTCGCAAATGCGGTCGGGATTGACCACGTTGAACATAGACTTGCTCATCTTCTCCACGGCATATCCGCAGACATATTCTCCATCTTCGAGAATGAATTCGGCATCTTTGTAGTCCGGCATCCAGTTCTTGAACTTCTCGAGGTCGAGACGGTCGTTGTTGACGATATTTACGTCAACGTGGATTTCCGTGGTGTCGTAACTATCTTTGAGACCGTAAGATACGAATGTGTTAGTACCGATTACACGATATACGAAATTGCTTCGCCCCTGAATCATTCCCTGATTTATCAGCTTCTTGAACGGCTCAATCTCGCACACATATCCGCAGTCGTAGAGGAATTTGTTCCAGAAACGGGAGTAGATAAGGTGGCCTGTGGCGTGCTCTGTACCACCGATATAGAGGTCCACATTGCGCCAATACTCGTCGGCTTCGCGGCTTACAAGGGCGTTTTGGTTGTGGGGATCCATATATCTGAGATAATATGCACTGCTGCCGGCGAATCCGGGCATTGTGCTCTTCTCAATCGGACAACCTTCATATTCCCAGCCTTTTGCACGAGCCAAAGGGGGCTCTCCGTTTGCTGCCGGCTTGTATTCGTCTATCTCCGGAAGCTGCAACGGGAGCTTGTCTAAAGGCATCGGCGTGGCAATCCCATCCTTGAAATAGACAGGGAACGGCTCACCCCAATATCTCTGGCGTGAGAAAATGGCGTCGCGAAGACGGTAGTTTATCTTTCTGTGGCCAATTCCCATCTTTTCCACATAGTCGATTGCAGCGGGAATAGCCTCTTTTACGGAAAGACCGGTGAGGAAACCCGAGTTGCACATTGTTCCCTCTTTTGCGTCAAAACTCTCTTCGCTCACGTCGCACCCTTCGATAAGAGGAATTATGGGGAGATTGAATGCCTTTGCAAATGCGTAGTCGCGGGAATCGTGGGCCGGAACGGCCATAATTGCTCCGGTGCCGTATCCTGCAAGGACATATTCAGAAATCCAAACGGGGACCTTGTCACCGGTGAGAGGATTTATCGCATAACTTCCCGAAAAGACTCCGGTAACCTTTCTCGTCTCGGCAATTCTCTCGCGCTCCGTTTTTTTCTTGGCCATTGCAAGGTACTCATCCACAGCAGCTTTCTGTTCCAGCGTAGTAAGTTTTTCCACCCACTCGCTCTCCGGAGCAAGGACCATAAAGGTCACTCCGAAAATTGTATCTGCACGGGTTGTGAAGATTACCATATCGTAATCCTGGCTGCCGTTGGA
>JABUTQ010000281.1 GCA_021443605.1 Bacteroidales bacterium
GAGGGGCTTCGCCTTTCAACCGTTTTCAATGTGGATTATACTGAAACCAAGGGATTTCGATATTTCTCTCCTTTGAGTTCGGATGGAATTGCCGGCAATGGTCAGGGTGATGTCAATTCAACTGAAAATATTACCTATAATTCTCAGACACGTCTCTCTTTCGCAAGGACATTTGGTGGTCATTCGGTGGATGTTCTTGCCGGATATGAGGTAAAGAACTGGAAACGGGAATATATGGCCGGTCGTGCACAAAACTACGCTACCGACAAGAAAGAAGTGCTCGACAATGCCAGTTCACTAATGTATATTGGTCACAATAAAGATAGCGATGCTCTCGTTTCATACGTAGCAAGGGCAAATTACGATTATCTCAAAAGATATTATCTATCAGTAAGTTTCCGCCGTGATGGCAGTTCGCGACTTCATCCTTCAAATCGCTGGGATAATTTCTGGGCGGTATCAGGTGCATGGCGTCTCACCCAAGAGGAATTTATGAAAAACGTTACTTGGCTGAATGAAGCAAAATTGCGTGTCAGCTATGGCGTGAATGGTAATATTCCTAACGGACTTTACTCATACTATGGACTTTACAGCCTTGGATACAGCTATAACGACCAGCCGGGTATGGTGGAAAGTTCACTTGCAAACAATACCCTGAGCTGGGAGCGAAATTATGCACTCAATGCAGGTATCGATTTTCGTCTCTTTGGTCGTGTAGGTGTATCGTTCGATTGGTACAACCGTAACACCAAAGACTTGCTGCTGAGCAAGTCCGTCAATCCTATCACCGGTTTCGGCAGCATTACGGACAATGTGGGCGAGTTGCACAACACCGGAGTTGAGCTCGAGATTAATGCTACAGTTATAGATAATAGGGATTTTATCTGGATTTCTGCATTGAATCTCTCCCACAATAAGAATACAATTGTGAAACTTGCTGATTTACCGCAATATACATCAGGTATTTACATTGTAAAAGAAGGATATTCGCTCAATACTATCTATCGTCGTGAATATGCCGGAGTGGATCCACAGACTGGCAAACCGACCTATTACTCAAACAAGCCCGATGCAAATGGCAACCCGTCTCGAGAAATTGTGACAGATCCGAACAATGCGGTAAGCGTCCCTCTCAAAAATATCTATCCTGCCATTTCCGGAGGTTTCAGCAACACTTTCCGCTATAAGATAGTTGATTTGAGTTTCAATATCTCTTACTCGTTTGGCGGTTACTCTTACGATAATGCCATGTGGGCACTGCAGGATGACGGATATTCGAGCATTGTTCCCAAGAGTGTCGAACTTGCAAAACGCTGGAAAAACCCCGGTGACGTTACGGATGTTCCCCGCTATGTTGCAGGGCAGGAGTTCGGCGGTTGGTGGCATTCATCCCGTGCAGTTCACAGCACAGACCATATCCGTCTCAAATCTCTTGTGCTTGGCGTAAATATTCCGTCTGCATGGAACAAAGCTATCGGACTTGCTTCGTCACGCATCTATTTCTCTGGTACAAACCTCCTCACTTGGGCTGCCTACGATCAGTACGACCCCGAAATCAGAGGTGCTGTCGGCTTTGAAATGCCACCTCTCAGAACATTGTCATTTGGAGTTGAAGTTGAATTCTAAAGATGTATTTTACTATGAAAAAGATATATACCATATTATCGTTTGCGGCATTGTTGATAATCACAAGCTGCTCAAATGACTTCCTCAATCGTGAGCCTTCCACATCCTTGACCACAGATAATGCTATTACCTCACTGAAAGACGTTCAGGTGGCCAATGAGGGGCTTTACTCGCTTATGGCTTCCACAAACTACTA